>JANXUO010000289.1 GCA_025356245.1 Hymenobacter sp. | reverse complement strand
CAAAAAACCACCATCTCACCATTTCGTCACCTCACTGCTCACACCGGCACCATCCACCTGTGGGCGTCTTCGCCGGTACCGGTGCGGATGGCCTCCAGGGCGGCGCTGATGCGGCGCGAGAGGGCATCAGCGGCAGGGGTGGGCAGGTCGTAGTCGTGGCCCATGTGGCCGATGGTGGCGATGGTGGCGATGGTGGCGGCAGTGCCCACGCCAAAGGCTTCTTGCAGGGTGCCGGCTTGCAGGGCGGCTACTACCTCTAAGCTGCTGATACGGCGCTCTTCGACGGGAATGTCCCAGTCGCGGGCGAGTTGCAACACGCTGCGGCGCGTAACGCCATCGAGGATGGAGGTGCTGAGGGCGGGGGTGATGAGGCAGCCATCAATGACGAAAACGACGTTCATCGTGCCGGACTCTTCGACGTACTGGTGGGCGCTGGCGTCGGTCCAGAGCAGCTGGTGGTAGCCTTCTTCCTGAGCCAGCTTGCTGGGGTACATGGCCCCACCGTAGTTGCCAGCGGCCTTGGCGTAGCCGGCCCCGCCTTCGGCCGAGCGCACAAACTGCTGCTCGAAGCGTACGCGCAGCGGCTTGGTGTAGTAAACCCCCACCGGGCAGGTGAAGATGACGAAGCGGTAGCTGTCGGAGGGCCGCACCCCGATGAAACCGTCGGTGGCAAACATGAAGGGCCGCACGTAGAGGGCCGCACCCGGCGCATCGGGCACCCAGGCGGCGTCGAGCTTTATGAGCTCCTTCAAGCCCTGCATAAATAACTCTTCGGGCAGCGGGGGCATGCACATCCGCGCGGCCGAGGCGTTGAGGCGGTGGAAGTTATCGAGGGGCCGGAACAGGGCCACGCCGCCATCGGCCTGGTGGTAGGCTTTGAGGCCCTCAAAAATGGCCTGGCCGTAGTGCAGCGCCGAGTTGGCGGGGCTCACGGCCATGTCGCCGTAGGGTACGAGGTGCGGCTCCTGCCAAGCCCCGTCGTGGTAATCGACGACGAGCATGTGGTCCGAGAATATTTTCCCAAACTCGATGTGCGCGGGGTCAAGCTCGGTGAGGCGCGAGGCCGTGGTAACTTGGGTATGAATGGGCAGGGTGTCAATCATGGCGAAAAACGGGTCCGGGTTCCTGGTTCTTTATTTCGCTGTTCAGGAAGACTCAAAAATGATTCTTCTCAACGAGCAGTCAGAAACAAAAAATCAGAAACAATTAAACGGAGGGTGTTGGGTGGGATGGGTCGGAAAAGTAAGGGAAAGGTCGGGAGAAATCGGCACATTTCCGGTGCGTCAGATACGGGCGTGCCATTCCACTTCTTCCACGCCCAAGTCGTGGGCCATGGCACGGCCCAGCACGAACAAATAATCGGAGAGGCGATTGAGGTACATGGCCACGAGCTCGGGTACGAAGTCGTGGGCGGCGAGGTCCACCACGAGGCGCTCGGCGCGGCGGCACACGCAGCGGGCCACGTGGGCGTGGCTCACGGCGGGGTGGCCGCCGGGGAGGATGAAGGCACGGAGTGGGGGCAGCGTTTCATTCATGGCATCCATCTGCTGCTCAAGTAACTCAATGTCGGTGGCGAGGAGGTCGGGCAGCTTCATGCGCGACTTTTCGGGGTCGGCCGCGAGGGTGGAGCCAATGGTGAAGAGGCGGTCCTGGATTTCTTTGAGCAGGGTGCGGCGCGGGGCGTTTACGTCCTGGTCGCGGACGAGGCCGAGGTAGGAGTTCAGCTCGTCCACAGTGCCGTAGCACTCGATGCGGAGGCTGCTCTTGGAGACGCGGGTGCCGCCGATGAGGGAAGTGAGGCCGGCGTCGCCGGTACGGGTATAAATCTTCATCGCAGATTCGAACGGATGGAACGGATGGAACGGATACGGGCCTGCGGCCCTGGCTTGTTAGCTGATGGCTGTTAGCCAATAGCTGTTAGCTGTTTGTCCAATGGTTTGTGTCAGCAGAAAAGCTAATAGCTGCTGGCCACTTCAAGGCTAACAGCCAGCAGCTATCAGCTAACAGCTAAAATAGGGCGGGTGATGTTTTGGTTTACTTCGTCGGACTCGATGAGGCCGTCGCGGAGGCGGACGATGCGGTGGGCGTAGCGGGCTATGTCTTCCTCGTGCGTAACCATGATAATGGTGTTGCCCTTGGCGTGGAGGGCTTCGAAGAGGCCCATGATTTCGTAGCTGGTTTTGGAGTCGAGGGCGCCGGTAGGCTCGTCGGCGAGCAATACGCTGGGCACGTTTACCAGGGCGCGGGCAATGGCTACGCGTTGGCGCTGCCCGCCCGAAAGCTCGTTGGGACGGTGCTGCGAGCGGTCGCCGAGGCCCACCGAGCGCAGGGCTTCCTGGGCGCGGGCCTGGCGGTCGCGCTTGTTGAGGCCGGCGTAGATGAGCGGCAGGGCCACATTGTCGAGCGAGGAGGCGCGGGGCAGTAGGTTAAAGGTTTGAAAGACAAAGCCAATTTCCTTGTTGCGAACTTCGGCCAACTGATTGTCGGTCATGTGGCTCACGTCCTGCCCGTTCAGGATGTAGCTGCCGCCACTGGGCGTGTCGAGGCAGCCGATGAGGTTCATGAGCGTCGATTTGCCCGAGCCCGACGGCCCCATAAACGCCACGTACTCGCCCTGCTTAATGGTGATGCTGACCGAGCGCAGCGCATGAATTTCCTCGCTGCCCAGGCGGTAAAGTTTGGAGAGGTCGGTGGTTTCGATGACGTTCATGAGGGGGCGGTTGGCGTAGGCTGAGGAATTTCCCAAAGCAGGCACTGGGCGGTAGGGTTTGGCGAATTGCTGGCAACAGCACGGCCGGCCTCACTGCCTTATTCAAACCCGGCTACTGCGGCTCGGTGGGCCGCCAGCCGGGCGGCCAGTTCCTTTTGCAGTGCGGCAAAGTCGGTGGGGGTTAGCAGGGGTTGCAGGCGGGGCAGGGTTTGGGTAGCGTAGGTGCTCAGGCCAGCATCAGCGGCGGCCAGGGTGTAGGCCCGCAATAGCGGAGCCGAGTTGGGGTTTTCGGCCAAGCCCGCGTGCAGAGCCTCGTAAGCAGCCGTGAAGTCACGGCGCTGGCTGTAGTAAGCGGCAGCGGCCAAAATGGCTTGCTCATTAAAAGGAGCTTCCTGCACGATGCGGCGGTAGAGCGGCGCGGCGGCTTCGGGGTGGGAGGCCTGGGTGTGCGCCTGCGCCTTGGCCAGCCATGCGGCGCCCACGGGCGGGCGGGTGGGCAGTGGGAGCGGGGCTGCGCCGATGGCCGCCTGTTGTACCCAGCGCTGCACGGTCAAGCGTAAGGCCGAGTCGGGTTGGTTGGCTTGGGCCAACTGGCCAGCAGCAGTGGCGTACTGGCCCTGCTGCAACTGCCAGAGCCCCAGCAAATGTTGGTAGTAGCGGGCGGTGGCGCTGCTGCCTGCCACCAGTGGAGCTAGGGTTTGGCGGGCAGCCATTTCCTGGTCGGTGGCGTGGCGGGTAAGGGCCTGCAAAAACACCAACTGCTCGTAGTATACCTCGTTGGCGGGACGCTGGCCCAGGCGAGCCAGCACGGGCAGCAGCGTATTCACACCCGCCCGCACATTGGCCAAAGCCGCGTGGTAGAGGGCCGCAAAGTCGGCCGGGTTGAGGTCTTGTATGCCGTCAAAATCAGCCGCGGCGAAGCTGTTGAAGCCTGCAATGCGGCCAGTGGCGGCGGGTGCTGCCGGCGGGCGGTGGGCGGCCGTTGCCGAGTCGGCAGCGGCCGCGCGCAGCAGGTGCAGCAGCGTCAGATTGGCCAGCAAGGCGGGCTGGGTGGGGCTGGTATCAAAACTGATGCTCAGCTTGGTAGCTGCCTCGTACAAACGCTGGCGCAGCAAAAAAGCCACTTGGTTAGTGCGGTTGGGGTAGGAGCGTGGCGCCAGGCTTTCGGCCTTGTCCAGGTAAAAAGCTACCGAATCGGTGAGGGCCGATTGGGTGAAGCGCTGGGCCAAATCGGCAGCCAGCGCGGCGTTGCGCGGGTAGCTGCGGCGGCCCTGGCGCAGCACGTCGAGGGCCTCGAATAAGTCCTGGGGTTCGTTGAAAAGCGTGGCCAGGCGCAGGGTTATCTGGGGGTCAGGCCGCCGCTGGAGGGCGCGGCGCAGGGCAATAATCTCGTTCTGGCGCTGTTGGCGGAAGTGGTAGAGCGCGGCCCGGCCCAGCTGGGCGTGGGCGTTGTGGCGGTCAAGCACGTCGCCGCTTTCGGCGTAGTAGCGCTCGGCCAGCAGGGCTAGGCCCAAGTCGTCGGGCCAAGCCTCGCTTTGGGCGCGGGTCAGGTCGCCGAGGTAGTTAAACTGCCCCGCCTGTACTTGGTCGGGTAAGGGGTTGTTGCTGCGTAGGTGCCAGGCCAGCAGGCTCATAAGCGTCAGCACATACACGGCGTAAAAAGGCACGCGGCGCGGGGCAAACACTACCCGAAACACTTGCAGCCGCTGCCGCAACAGGGGCGCAAAGTTCACCAGCACGTACACCAAAAACGCCGTGCCCGCCAGCAGCAGCGTAATGGCCGCAAAGGTGCGGGCCGCATCGAGCAAAGGCGTGTTCTGGGTGATAAGGGCATAGCCCAGCGCGGCGGCGGCGACCATCAGCAGCAACGGGTACAACTGCCGGGCCGCCCCAAACGGCACCCAGCGTTGGTAGGCCGGGGCCCGCAGCCGCAGGCCCAGCCCGGCGGCCAGCCCGGCGGGCAGCAGCAGCAGCAGCGGGTCGAGGGTGAGACCGGGCCAGAGGCGCAACTCCCCGTTCCAGACCAGCGCCAGCAGGGCCAGCAGATACAGGCCCGCCGCTAGCACTAGCGGCAGCAGGCCGTAGCGCTTGTCGGCCGTCATTGCCTGCCCATTAAACCAGAGCAGGGCCCGTACGTTTTCGATGCTTACCCATAGCACCAGCAGCCCGAACAGTACCGCCCCGGCGGGCGTGGCGTAGGCCGCCAGCTGCAGGGCCGTATCGGCGGCCGGGTATTCGCTACGCACAAATAGTAAGGCGCTTAGCCCCGCCACCAGTGCGCCGCACAGCAGCCAGCGCCGGCTCAGCCGCACCGTTTCGCCGAAGGCGTGCAGGCCAAAGGCCGCGCCGCCCAACAGGGCCAGAGCCAGGTACAAAAAGTATTGCTTATCGGCCCGAAAGATGCCCAGCGTATCGGCCTGCAAGCTCAGGAGCAGGAAGATGACTGGTACCATGCCCACCACAAACGGGGTGCGCGCCAGCGTACTTACCACGGCTAGCCAGCCAGCTACGGCCACGCCCAGCAGCAACAGCAAAAGTCCGGCGGCCCATGGTTGTACCAGCGGCCCGCCTGCGTCGTGGGTCAGGCTCACAATAAAGCCGCTCACGGGTATGGGCACCGTGAGGTTACCCACGGCAAAATTCGCGATGGTGAGGGGTACCGGCAGCAACTGCGCTGGTAGGAGGGGCGGATACGCCGCGTTCGGCCCCGCAAAGTAGGCGGCCACGGCCAGCGCCACGGCCAGTGCGGCCAGCAGCGTTAAGGCCCAGTGGCCCAGCGTATCGGCGGGTACTGGCGGCAGCGCAACGGCGGGCGGCTGCGGGCGTCTCCGAGCAAGCGGCCCCAACTATTCGAGCACTTTAGGCACGCGGAAGTAGTCGCTGTCGGCGCGCGGCGCGTTGCTCAGGCCCTCGGCGTGGCTCACGGTATTGCGGGCGTCATCATCGCGCAACACGTTGATTTCCTGGCTCAAATGTACCAGTGGCTCCATGCCGGTAGTATCTACGCGCCGCAGCTGCTCCATAAAGTCGAGGATGTTGTTGAGGTCGCCCAGCATTTGTTGCTCACGGGTTTCGTCAAGTTCGAGGCGGGCCAAGTGGGCCAAGCCGCGCAGGGTGCTGATATCGGTGGGCATGGGGGAGTTAAGAGTTATAAGTTAATGGGTTAACCTGGTTTTTTCCATGTGCTCGGCCCCGGTTTCACGGCCCCTTCGGGCAGGAAGTCGCCTTCAATCAACCCAAAAACCTGGGCTTTGAGGGCGGGCACGTCGGCCGCCGTGAGGCCGGCGGTGAGAATGGGCCGGTGAAACACGATTTTCAGCCGGTGGTAGCGCACCCGCAGGCTGCCGGCCACGTCGGGCATAAACATGTGATTCAGCGGCATACACACCGGCACTAGGGGCACTCCGGCTTCGATGGCAATTTGAAAGGCACCGTCCTGAAACGGCAGCAGGGCCGCCCCCGGCGTGGGCGAAATGCGGCCTTCGGGGAAGATGGCAATGCTTTGGCCCGCCGCCAGCGCCCGCCGGGCGGCTATCAGGGCGCGGCCCCGACTCACGGCGCTGTTGCGGTCAACAGTAATGTATACGCTGCCGAAAATTGGCCCCCACAGCGGCGTGCGGGCCAGCGAGGCTTTGCCCATCATATTCAAAAACCCCGTAATAGTTCTGAACAACAACATAATATCCACGTAAGAGCCGTGGTTGCAGACGTAGACGCAGGGCCGCGGCGGTGGGCCAGGTACCTCGCGCACCACCTCCACAGGCATTCCCCACAAGGCAATCGAAAAGGTTGACCAGAAGCGGTTAAGCCGGTGAATCCAGGGGCCGCCGCCGCGCCACTTGCTCAGGGCCCACTGCGCCGGAAACGTGAGCAGAAACGGCACCATGAACCACCACGTGGCCCAGGTAGTGTACAACCGCTGACCTATGTATCGAACCGCTTGCCGCATGGGTGCAAAGTTAGCGCAGCGCCCGGCTGGCCAGCACCTTTTCGGCTTTCAGCAGCCCGGCTACGCTTACGCCGTCGGTAATGCGGTCGTCCATCACCAACTGCACGGCTTGGGCCAGGGGCAGCTTCCAGAGCAGCAGGTCTTCGGTTTCTTCGGGGGCTACCGCGCCCATGCTCAGGCCCTCGGCCAGGTACACGAAGCCCTCTTCGTCGGTGACGGAGTTGGAGGTGTGCAGGCGGGCGATGCGCGTCCAGCGGGTGGCGCTGAGGCCGGTTTCCTCGCGTAGCTCGCGCTGGGCCGACTCCAATACGTCGAGTTCGACGGGGCCGCCACCCATTGGAATTTCCCAGCTGTACTCGTTTAGTGGGTAGCGGTACTGGCCTACCAGCCAGGTGTTTCCCTCGTTATCAACGGGTACGATACCGAGGGCTTTGTTTTTCATCGTTACCACGCCGTAGATGCCACGCCCGCCGCCGGGGTTCAGCACCTGGTCTTCGCGCACCGAAATCCAGGAGTTTTGGTACTTGATTTCGGAAGCCAGAGTTTGCCAGGGGTTGTGGGTTTCGTCGTGGGCCGGGGGCGGAACAAAGTGCATAAAAAAAGATAGCTGTTTAAGAAAAAAGTTGCCGCCAACTAATTTCAAAAGTAACACGCCCGATTGGTTTCTGGTAGTAAACTGCCGGGCTAAACGCTGTCATGTTGTTCGGACGGATAAAGCGGGCGTTGGTCGCCAAAAAACCGACGCTAGTCGTATTTTGCTTGCAGCTAAAGATAGAAAGCCGGTAATTTTGCTTCATAAGTACCCCCGCACGGGCTGGAAATGTGGAAAGGAAGGACCTCTCGTGCGGCGGCGCTCTGATGGACGAGTTGGGGTAGACAACTCCCCGTCAGACCCGCCACTTTAAGGCCGTTGCCCTCGGGCAACGGCCTTTTTTTATGCCCACGGGGTTAACCCGCTACGGGCTGGGTGCGTATCGGAAGCAGTCCCCGGCCGCTCACTTTTCGGCCGGGGCAGCAGCTAAATGGCCACCAAAAATCAGCCTGCCGCCAGCGCCGGCCACGACCCACTCTTCAACCTCAAGCACGCCGAGGCCGAAGCCGCCCTTGTCCAAAGCGCTGGCCAGCAGCCTGCCGACGAATACGCAACCACTGCCGATGGCGACGACCTCGACGACGGCCCCCGCGATAGCCAGGGCCAGCGCCGCGGCGAAACCGACCCCGCCGACGAAGGCAGCCACGCCGGCAAGCATTAGCCCCGGATATTTTGGTGTTCAGCGTTGAACTGTTCGTTGAGGAAAAACTGCGGGTCTAAATTTGTCGTCGCACCACCACTTTCCATCGTCATCGCAGCACTTCACCAACTCACCATCACAGGACAGCCGTACGAGGCCGGGCTCGACGAAGCCGGGCGCGGCTGCTTGGCGGGGCCGATTTTTGCAGCGGCGGTTATTCTGCCGCCCGACTTTGCCCCAGCTTACCTCAACGATTCCAAGCAGTTGAGCGCCCGGCGGCGCGAGGTGCTGCGGCACGAAATATGCGCCGCCGCCGCGGCCTGGGCCGTAGCCGAAGCCTCGGTGGCAGAAATTGAGGCGCTTAATATTTCGCAGGCCGGATTTTTGGCCATGCACCGGGCCGTGCAGGCGCTGGCCGTGCCCGCCACGCACCTGGCCGTCGATGGCAACCGCTTCACGGCCCTGGCGGGCTATCCGTACACCTGCGTGGTGGGCGGCGATGGCCTGTACCGCCACATCGCGGCGGCTTCCATCCTGGCCAAAACCTTCCGCGACGAACGAATGCGGGCCTTGGATGCCGAGTTTCCGGCCTACGGCTGGGCGCAAAACGCCGGCTACCCCACGGCGGCGCACCGGGCCGCCATTCGGGCCAACGGCCCCACGCCGCACCACCGGGCCGGGTTCAGGCTTTTGGATAATGAGTGAATTTCACCGCCTGCCGCGCAACGTCAGCCATTAACTCACTCATTGTTTCAGCTGCAGCAAGTCCAGGAAAAGGCTGAAACCGTCGATGTCGGTGCCGCCGACGCCAAACTTCTCGAAGCTCAGGGGCTTGATGATGTAGCCGCTGACGGCCAGCTCACGGGCTTTGAGGCGGTCGGTTTCGAGGTCGGAAGTGGTGGTGATGAAGATGTTGAGGCCCACGAACTCGGGGTCGGAGCGCAGGATTTCGAGCAGCTCCAGGCCGTTCATGCGGGGCATGTTGATGTCGAGCAGCACCACATTGGGCTTAGCAATTTTGAGTTCGCCGTTTTCGCCGCGCAGCATGTTCAGGGCTTCGCGGCCGTTGCGGGCGTGCAGCAGCGGCGCCTCCACGCCCTGGCGGCGCAGCTCGCGCTGCACGTTTATCACATCCATTTGGTCGTCTTCAACCAGCAAAATGGTGGGGAAGTTGGGGGGCATAAGGGCAGAAGTGGTAACTTGGAGGTGTAAAGCAACGACGCGGCCGGGCAACCGGCGAAGCGCGGGGCGGGCGTCAGCTACCCGCTGCCCGCACCGCAGGCGGCAGCTTGGGCCAGGTAAAATAGAACGTAGCGCCCGCGCCTTCGGCCGATTGAATGCCGATGCGCCCGCCCTGCCGCTCCACAATTTTTTTGACGATGGCCAGGCCCACGCCCGTGCTTTCGCGGGTATCGCGCTCCACGAGGGTCTGAAAAATAACGAAGATGCGCTCGTGGTACTCGGGGTCGATGCCGGGGCCGTTGTCGGTCACGGCAAATCGGTAGAACGTGCCTTCCTCCTCGCAGTTGATGTTGACGTGGCCGGTGGCGGGGTGGTGGTGGTACTTGATGGCGTTGCTCAGCAAATTGGTAAACACCTGTTGTAGCTGAATGCGGTTGGTGGTGAGGGTAGGCAGAAAAAACGGCAGCTCGATGGCAAACCCCTCGGGCGGGGCAATGCTGTCGATGATTTCGCGCAGCAGCTGGCGCACAAACACCGTTTCGTCGGCCTGGGCCACGCGGCCCACGCGGGCCAGCTCCAGAATGCCGGCAATCAGGTTTTCCATGCGGCCCACGCGCTGGCGCATCAGGGCCAGAAATTCGCGGATGTGGGCCGGCAGCCCCTCTTGTTCCATATCTTCCTCAATCCAGCGCGAGGCGCTTTCGATGGCCCGCAGGGGCGCTTTCAAGTCGTGCGATACGACGTAGGCAAACTGGTCCAGCTCGCTGTTGCGGTTTTCAAGCTGGCTGATGTTGGCATCGACCGTGCGGGCCATTTTGTTGAGAGCCAGCGAGAGGGCGCTTACTTCGTCGTGAGCCGTGTCGATGATTTGCACCTTGTAATCGCCCTCGCTCATGCGCTGGGCCAGCTGCAAGAGGCCACGCAGGCGGCGCGTGAGCATCCGCACCAAGTAAAACGCCCAGACCAGGCCGATAACGAAAGCCGCCGAGCCCATGATGCCCGAGAGCAGCTGCGCCCGGTCGATACTGGCTTGCAGTTGTTGCCGCAGGGCGGCGCGGGTGCGGTCTTCGGTGCGGGCAAAGGCCCCCAGCTGCCGCCGGATTTTGTCCATCAGCTGCTTGCCCGTCAGATTTTTGGCCAGGTAGCCGTGGGGCATGCCCACCAGGCCCGTCTGGTTGGGGTCGCGTCGACGGGCGGCCCGCTTCTCGTCAATGAGCAACTGGCTGTAGGCTTTCCACTGACGGAAATAAATTTCGGCCCGGTTCAGGTACTGCTGCTGCGCCGGCTCGGCGGCGGCTTGCTGGCGCAGGCTGGCAAATTTGCCGGTCAGGCGCTCCCGGCCCTGGTAGTAAGGTTCAAGCGTTGCTTCGTTGCCAATCAGCAAATAGCCCCGAAACCCGGTTTCCATGTCCACGATGGCTTGCAAAAGCTGCGCCCCGCCGGCCGAAATCTGTTGCGACGCCTCCACGGCCAGCGAGTTGCGGAATACCTGCCGGGCCAGCCGGTAGTTCACGGCCACTACGGCCACGAAAAGCCCCAGCAGCAGCAAAAAACCGGCAAATAAGCGCGTCGCTAATCGCATTTTCATGGCGTGAAAAAAAAGGCCGGTAGGCTGTTGGGCAACCGGAATTTACAGCTGGCTTTGCGCTTGCTCTTGCAAGGTGTCGAAGAGCCGGGTGATGTGGTCGGCCAACGCCTGCACGGCGGCAAAGCCCGCCTGGGCTTCGTCGGTGCGGCCCGCCAGGCGCAGGTCCATGAGCTTGTTGGCCTCGGCGTGAATGCGGCGGTGCTCGTGGTCGAGGGTGGCCATCAGGGGCAGGTGGGCGTAGGCCCCGCGCCGGCGCTCGGTCAGCCAGAGGCCCACGGCGCACTGGTCGGGGTCGCGCAGGGGGCCTTCGGCGCTTTCGTTGCCGTAGAGGAATGAGCGCAGGCGGGTTTTGAAGCCGAAGTGCTTGAGCAAGGCAGCTTCAAAATCTTGTTTGATATCGGTTTTGGTCATTGGGCGCAGCTTTTACGAGCGAAGGTAGCCGGGGTTGGGCCGGCAGCTACTACTTTCGCGGCCACCGGCGTGGCCGGTGCCGCCTCACCCTTCTCTTCCGCTCATGTCCGACGCTGCCCTCAAAACCGTTGCTCTCAACGACGTACACCAGCAACTTGGTGCCAAAATGGTGCCCTTTGCCGGGTACAACATGCCCGTGCGCTATTCTTCCGACCTGGCCGAGCACCACGCCGTGCGGCGCGGGGTGGGCATTTTCGACGTCTCGCACATGGGCGAATTCCGGGTGCGCGGCCCCCAGGCGCTGGCCCTCATCCAGCGCGTGTGCAGCAACGATGCCGCCAAGCTCGCGCCCGGCAAGGCCCAGTACGCCTGCCTGCCCAACCACAGCGGCGGCATCGTAGACGACCTGCTGGTGTACATGCTGGCCGAGGATGACTACTTCCTAGTCGTCAATGCCTCCAACATCGACAAAGACTGGGCCTGGATTAGCCAGCACAACACCGACGGCGCGGAGCTGGAAAATGTGTCCGACCAGCTCAGCCTGTTTGCCGTGCAAGGCCCCAAAGCCATTGCCGCCCTGCAACCGCTTACCGACGTTGATTTGAGCGCCATCCCGTACTATTCCTTCGTGCGCGGCACCTTTGCCGGGGTGCCCGACGTGCTGATTTCGGCCACCGGCTACACCGGCGCGGGCGGCTTCGAGCTGTATTTGCCCAACGCCCACGCCGCCGCCGTCTGGAACCAAATTATGGCCGCTGGTCAGCCCCAGGGCATTCAGCCCATCGGCTTAGGCGCCCGCGACACGCTACGCCTCGAAATGGGCTACTGTCTCTACGGCAACGACATCGACGACACCACCTCGCCCCTCGAAGCGGGCCTGGGCTGGGTCACCAAATTCACCAAGGACTTCACCAACAGCGCCGCCCTCAAGGCCCAGAAAGAGACCGGCGTAACGCGCAAGCTCGTGGGTTTTGTGATGGACGGCCCCGGCATTCCGCGCGGCCACTACCCGCTGGTGGACGCCGCCGGCCACGCCATCGGCGACGTGACGAGCGGCACGCAGTCGCCCTCGCTGGGGCGCGGCATTGGCCTGGGCTACGTCAGCACCGAGTTTGCCACGCCCGGCAGCGCCATTTTCGTGCAGGTGCGCGGCAAAAACCTGCCCGCCACGGTGAGCAAGCTGCCGCTGGTGAAGGGGACGGAGTAAAGGGATGTCGAGGGTTGAATGTTGAATTTCTGGGTGTTCGGCTCTTGGGTGTTCGGTTCTTGGTATGCTGAAAATAATCGAAACTTGAGCCCCTTACCCGTTACATTCAATATTCAGCATTTAGATTCATGAAACTCGACGTTTGCTTTTCGCCCGACCTGCTGCCGTGCTACGATTTGCTGGGTAAGGTGGTGGTAGTGGTTGATATTCTGCGGGCTACTAGTACCATTGTGACGGCGCTAGGGGAGGGTGTGACGCACGTTTTCCCCGTGGCTTCGCTGGAAGAGTGCGCGGCGTACGGCCAGCAGCAGGGCTGCCTCACGGCGGCCGAGCGTGACGGCCTGCCTGCTCCCGGCTTCGACCTGGGCAACTCGCCCTTTGGGTTTCTGACGGCCGGGCGCCCCTTCGCCGGCCGCGCCCTCAGCATCAGCACCACCAACGGCACGGCGGCCCTGCGCCGCTCACTGGCCGCCGAGGCCGTGGTGTGCGGCGCTTTTTTGAACCTGGAAGCGGTGGCTGGCTTCCTCCGGCAGCAGCACCGCGACGCGCTGGTGGTGTGCGCCGGCTGGAAAGGCCAGTTTTGTCTCGAAGACACGGTATTTGCCGGGGCCCTGGCCACCCGCCTGGCCTCCGAATTCGACGTAGCTTCCTCCGATGCGACGCTGGCCGCTTTGCACCTCTGGCAGCAGGCGGAAGCCGACTTGCCCGCCTACCTGCTGCAATCGGCTCACGTGCGCCGGCTCAACTCGCTCGAAGCCAGCCACGACTTCAATTTCTGCCTGCGGCTGGATGCATACGACGTGTTGCCCATCTGGCAACACGACCGGCTGGTGCGCTTTTAGCGTATTCGTCCCGGACCCAACCCCGGCGAACGATGAATCAGAACCAGCCCAACACCCTGCCGCCCGAGTATTTCAAAGCGGTGTACGCGGCTAACGACGACCCCTGGGATTTCGGCAGCAGCCCCTACGAGCAAGCCAAATACGCGGCCTCGCTGGCCGCCCTGTCCCGCCCGCACTACGCCAGCGTCCTGGAAATTGGCTGCTCGATTGGTGTGTTTACGGCGCTGCTGGCCGGGCGCTGCGGGCAGCTGCTGGGCGTGGATGTGAGCGCCGAAGCTTTGGCCCAAGCGCAGGTGCGCTGTGCCGCGCTGCCGCAAGTAGCCTTTCAGCAAATGGCACTGCCCGCCGAGTTTCCGGCCCAATCGTTCGACCTCATCACGCTCTGCGAAGTGGGCTATTACTGGAATATGGCTGATTTAGCCCGCGCCGCCCAGCGCATCGAGCAAGCTTTGTTGCCCGGCGGGCAGTTGCTGCTGGTGCACTGGCTGCCGGCCGTGCACGATTATCCCCTCACGGGCGATGAGGTCCACGATTTTTTCCTCGGCCGTGCCCGCGAGGGCGGTGCTTTGCGCCACTTGGGCGGCCACCGGGCCGAAAAATACCGCCTCGACGTGTTGGAGAAAAAAGCCAGCGCGGGCTAAAAAACCACGTTACGCGGCCAGCAGCTGCCTGAGCTGCTGCACGGCGCGGCGCAGGGGCAGGCGCGGGGGCAGCAGGTCTGCTGCGGCGCGGGTGGCCAGCACCCAGTCCCAGAGGCGGCCGAAGGTGAGGGCGGCGCGGGCCTGGGCGGCCAGGGCCTTGGCGGGCACGCCGAGGGCAGCGGCCAGGGCCGCGAAGCCGGTGCCGGGCGTGGGCAGCGCCGCGGTGCGGCCCCAGGCGGCGCGCAGCTGCCGCCGCCAGCGCCACAGGTCGGCCAAGTGCTGGGGGCAGTCCACGTGGTGCTCTTGTTGCGGGCCAAGCTTGGCCCACTCGCGCAGCTGCCACGAAAGGCCCACCTCGACCCGCCCGCACTGCCGGGGCGAGGTGTACACCACCACGCGGGGGCTGTGGCGCAGCTTGAGGTCGTGGCGGCGTAGGAGTTGGCACAGGGCTTCGTCTTCGAGGAAGCGCACGGCGGGCAGGCCGCCTACGCGGCGGTAGGCGCGGGCCGTGAGGGCCAGGCTGGCCCCAAAATGCTGGTGGTGCCGGGGCCAGGGGTCGGCGGGCTGGGGGTCGAGGTGGTGTTCGAGCTGGGCGCGGAGCAGGTGATAGGCCGCGTCGAGGAGCTGGGTGCGGCGCAGGGCGGGCAGGGCCGGGGCGGGCTCGGTGTCGGTGAGGATGCGGCCGCCCACGGCGTCGGCCCCGGCGGCCACTTCGGCCTGGATGGCGGCCAGCCAGGTGGGAGCTACGCGGGTGTCGGCGTCGGTGCTGAGGATGAGGCCGCTGGGCCGCCCCACGGCTAGCAGGCGCTGGCAGGCGGCGTCCATTAGCAGGCGGCGGGCGCGGCCCACGTGGGCTTCCGGGGCGGGCAGGGTGAGGGTGGCGGTGTGCACGGCCACCGTCCGGCCGCGGCCAAAGCGCCGCGCCAGCGCTGCCGTGTCGTCGGTGCAGTTGTTGGCCAGCACAATTACCTCGAAGCTGCCGGGCGGCAGGTGGCGGCCGTCGGCATCCACCTGGGCAGCCAGGGCCCGCAAGGTGCCGGGCAGGTGCTCAGCCTCGTTTTTGGCGGGGATGATGACCACCGCCCGCAGGCCAGGGTTGGGCGGCGGCAGTTGGGCGAGCAGGGCCGCGTAGAGGCCCGCCACGGCATCGGGGGCGGGGGTGTCGGTGCCAGAGTGGGGGGCATTGTCGGGCAGGGCATTGGGCGGCGGGCGGCGGTGGCGGCGGGCGGCGGTGGCTTCGGCGGG
>JANXUO010000288.1 GCA_025356245.1 Hymenobacter sp. | reverse complement strand
GCCACCGAGATGACCAATGGCGACTTTCTTATTAGTGGCTTTGGCTACGACATTAGCTCGCTAGTCGCTAACCCCCGCGCCCCCAACCCCTACCTGACGACCTCCTACCACTTCCTGACCCGGATTGACTCGCTGGGCAACGTGCGCTGGCAGCGACTCTTCCACCAAGGCATGGCCCACGCCCCCGCGTGCCCGCCATTGCGCCTGCCCGACGGCGGGGCGCTAGTGGTGCTGACCATCAACCCGCCGCCCGGCACCCTCAACAATCCCGCCGCCCGGCCCGTGCTGCTACGGGTGGATTCTCTGGGCAACGTGCTGGCCCAGAAAATCTACGGCAACTACCAGAACAGCTTTAACCAACTCTGCGCCCTGGCCGATGGCTCTTATGCTCTCTCCGGCGGGGCCTTGCGCCGGGTGCCCAACTCGCCCTACGGCCTTGACGACGGCTGGGTGCTGCGCGTAACGCTCGACGGCGACACGCTGCGCTCGAGCTACGTGGGAGGGGCCTACGACTATGATTCGTTCTTGAGTATGCGGCCCACGGCCGGGGGCGGGCTGCTGCTGGGCGGCTACCGCCTCCCGCAGGCCCTGCAACGCCCAGCCCTGCCCGGGCAGGGCTGGCTGGTGCAGCTCGACAGCATCGACCGGGTGCAGTGGCAGCAGTACTTTACCTCCGCCCCGCCCGCCGGGGCCGGCCTGACGGGCGTAGAAGCCCTGGCCAACGGCGACGTGCTACTACGCGGCGGGTACGACCCCACCGGTGCCCTGGCCGCTAACCCAGCCAACCTCAACCGGCAGTACCTGGCCCGCTGGCGGCCTGGCCCCGCCGGCCCTGCGTTGGCCCCCGTGTGGGAAAGTTACCGCAACGACTTCGCCGGCGGCGGCGGTGATGCTAACACCCAATGCCTGGCCCCCGACGGGCGCTTCACGGTGAGCGGCACCAAAACCCAGGCCAACACGTCCGCCCCCGGCCCGGCGGGCCTGACGCGCTACGCCAACATCGGCCAGCCCTACGTGCCCGACTACTGCCACCTGCCGCCCTTCGCCAACCTGGCCTACGCCCGCCCCGCGCCCGACTCGCTCGTGCTTTTCGAACTCAGCCTGCCCGGCCCGCGCTACGCCCAGCTCGTGCGCTTCCGTTGGGCCTGGGGCGACGGCACGGCCACCACGCGCCTGGCCGCCACCGGCGGGCGGGTGCGCCACCGCTACGCCGCCGGCCGGGTGCCCGCGCCGGGCACGGCGGTCACGCTCACCGTCACCAACAACCTGGGCTGTACGCACACGGCCACCGTGTACCCGTTTGGGGCACCCTCGGCCAGCCAGCAGGCCAAAGCGTTGGCGGCCGGGGCCAGCCTCTTTCCCAACCCGACCCTGGTCGACGCGGCCACGCTGGCGGTGCCCGGCTTGCCGCCCGGCACCGCGTCCCTGCCGGGCGAGGTGCTTGATGCCCTGGGCCGCGTGGTACGGCGCTTTGCCGCGCCCATGCGCGGGGGCACCGCCACCCAACTACTCGACTTAACCGGATTACCTGTTGGTGTGTATGCCGTGCGCCTGCACACGCCCCTGGGACTGGTGGTAAAACGCTTGGTGCGGCAGTAGTGCAATGTGCTCGCGTCGTTATTTAGCCTTTTACTAAAAACGGTCGCTGCATCTGCGGACGCAGCGACCATTTTTGGTGACGGCAGCTGACGCTGAGGCAACTCGCGGGTCGAAAACCCGCGCTACACCTTCGGGATGTTGGCAAAAAGCCCGCCTTCGCGCTCCGCTACTTCCACGATGCGGTAGTTGAGGGCTTCCTTGGCGTCGAGGTATTCGTCGTAGTTGCTGGTTTCGACGAAGTATTGCACCGATACCTCTTTTCCGCTGGTGGTGAGGGCGTTGAATTTCATTTGCACGTCCTGGGTGACGAGCGGGTGGGCCGCGATGGCAGCCACGGCCCCGGCGATGATGGCGTGGAGCTGGGCGCTGGTCGTGCGCTGGTCGAAGATGAGGGTGAAGCCCACACGGCGGGCGGTGCGCTGGCTGAGGTTGTCGAGGGGCTTGTCAATCATGCTTTTGTTGGGCACGGTGAGGTAGCTTTTCTCGGCGGTGCGAAGGCGGGTGCTGCGGAAGCCGATTTTCTCGACCGTGCCGCTCACCTCGCCGGCCGTCACGAGGTCGCCCACGCCAAAGGGCTGGTCGAGGAAGATGGTGAAGGAGGCGATGAGGTTTTCGAGGGTTTCCTTGGCGGCAAAGGCCACGGCCAGTCCGCCAATGCCGAGGCCGCCGATGAGGGCCGTCACGTTCACGCCAAACACCTGGCCCAGTGCTATTAAGCCCGCAATAATGATAATAAAGACCTTCAGTAAATCTTTGGCGAAGGGCAGAAACTGGTTGTCGAACCGCGTGGGGCCGCTGGTGGCGGGGCGCAGGGCTGCGCGGCGGCCTACCACGAGCAGCGCAAAGTCGATGAGCCGCACGGCTACCCGCGCCACGGCCACAATAAAGGCCAGGTGCAACAGGCGCAGCAGCAGCGACTGGTGCCAGACCTGTGGCTCGGTCGGCACTAAAAGGCCGTTGTGCGGGTAAGTGAGCGTAGTGCTGGCCAGCAGCAGCGTGAGCAGCAGCAGCACCGTCGAAAGGGGCTGAATCAGCAGGTTGCGCAGTTCGGCCTCACTCACGCCCGCCGTGTAACGCTTAGTAAGGGCAAACAGCAGCTTGCTCAGCAGCTTCGAAAACATCCGGCGGAAAAGGCCGCCAACGAGCATGATACCACCAGCCAACGCATACTGGGCGTAGGTGTTGCCCAGAAAAGTATGATAGAGAAAAGAAGGAAGGGTCATATTTTTTGAATTATGAGTTATGAAATCGTTCTGGAATACGTCTCGCAGTAGGCGCAGTGTTATAAAACAGCATAACTCATAATTCGCAACTCATTTAGCCCTAATGGCCTCCACCGGGTCGAGGTTGGCGGCCATGACGGCGGGCACGATGCCGGCCAGGATGCCGATGCCGACCGACACGAGCAGGCCCAGCGCTACGTTGCTGGCCGACAAAAACAGCGGCAGCGCATCCTGCGGCAGCAGCGTCAGCAGCCACACCAGCCCAATGCCCACGCCGCCGCCAATGAGACACAGGCACACCGCCTCGAACAGAAATTGCAGCAGGATGAAGTAGTTTTTGGCCCCCAATGATTTCTGAATGCCGATGATGTTGGTGCGCTCGCGCACGCTCACAAACATGATGTTGGCGATGCCGAAGCCGCCCACCAGCATGGCAAACGACCCGATGATGGCCCCCGCCACGCCAATGACGCTAAAGAGCTTGCCGATGGCCGAGGCAAACATTTCGGGCCGGTTGAGGGCGAAATTATCTTCCTCGCGGGGCTTAAGGCCGCGGATGTTGCGCATCACGCCCCGCATTTCGTACTCGAGGTTGAGCAGGCCGGGGTCGTCGTCGCGGCCCTTCACGGCGAGGGTGGCGGCGGGGCCGCCCATGCCGTTGGTGCTCAGGGCGTACATTTTGGTGAACATCCCGAAGGGCACCAGGCAATTAGCGTCGTTGCTGGGCGTATCAAGCAGCTTTTTACCTTCTTTCTCCATCACACCCACCACCGTGAAGCGCTGGCCCTGGGCCTTAAACTCGCGGCCCACGGCGTTGCCCTGCGGAAAGAGGTTTTCGGCGATGGTGGCCCCGAGAATGGCCACGGGCCGGGCCGCGTCCATTTCCTGGGTAGTGAAGTAGCGGCCCTGCACCACGGGCACGTTGCTGACGACCCGGTACGCGTAGCTAATGCCCTGAATAGCACAGTCCGACACCGAGTTGGAGCCCGATTTGAGGGTATTGCCGCCGTCGGCCACGAAAATCGCGATGCCCTTGTTGTTGGGGCCCAGTTGCCGCTGCAATTCTTTGAATTCGCGCGGGTTGGGCACCGGGCGGTTGAAGTATTTCCACCACGGGTAGTCCGGGCCGAACGTCCAGGGCCACTTGGCCACGTAAATGACTTTATCGCCCACAAAGTCCATGCTGCGCCGAATGCTGGACTCCAGCGAATCGACAACCATGAAGACGGCAATGATGGCAAAAATGCCCACCGTAACGCCCAGCAGCGACAGCACCGTGCGCAACAAGTTGGATTTGAGAGCATCCCAGGCAAATCGAAAGCTCTCGAAAACAAGACGAAGGGTAAGCATGGGCGGGGGAGTGAAAGCGCAAAGGTCGGGCGGATTGAACGAGTACCCCCAAGCTCTGCTTGGGTCGTTGAACGGTGACGCTTGGGCAGCATACGACCCAAGCAGAACTTGGGGGTACTCCGCCTATTCCCCAAAAAATCCGTACTTTTGCACTCCCAAATTTCCTTAACTTCCCAAAATACTGCCCAATGGCGATGAAATTGCACGAGTTCAAATTTGAACTCCCCCAGGAGCTGATTGCCAGCCACCCGTTGCGGCACCGCGACGACGCCCGAATGATGGTGGTTAATCGCGCTACGGGTCAGTTTGAACACCGGATGTTCAAAGATATTCTGGAGTATTTCAGCGAAGGCGACACCTTTGTTTTCAACGACACCAAGGTGTTTCCGGCCCGCATGTACGGCAACAAGGAAAAGACCGGGGCACAAATCGAGGTGTTTTTGCTGCGCGAATTGAACAAAGAGCTGCGCCTGTGGGACGTGCTGGTGGACCCCGCCCGCAAAATCCGCGTCGGCAACAAGCTGTACTTCGGCGAGTCCGACATGGTGGCCGAGGTCATCGACAACACCACGTCGCGTGGCCGTACCATCAAGTTTTTGTTTGACGGCACCGACGAAGAATTCCGCAAGGCGCTGTACGAGCTGGGCGAAACGCCCATCCCGAAAGACGTGCTGCTGCGCGACAACGAGGTGGAGGACATCGAGCGCTACCAAACCATCTACGCCGAAAACATCGGTGCCGTGGCCGCGCCTTCGGCCGGCTTGCACTTCACCCGCGAGACCATGAAGCGCATGGAAATCAAGGGCATCGAGAAGGCGTACGTGACCATGCACGTGGGCCTGGGCACCTACCGCACCGTGGACGTGGAAGACCTGACGAAGCACAAAATGGACTCCGAGCAGTTCATCGTCGGCCCCGAAGCCTGCACCATCGTCAACAAAGCCCTCGACACCAAAAAGCGCGTGTGCGCCGTGGGCACCACCACCGTGCGGGCCATGGAGTCGGCCGTGTCGGCCCACGCCCGCCTCAAGCCCACCACCGGCTGGAACGATAAATTCATCTTCCCGCCCCACGAGTTCAAGCTGGCTACCTCGCTGCTGACGAACATGCACCTGCCCGAAAGCACGCTCATCATGCTGGTTTCGGCCTTCGCCGGCTACAAGCTGATGATGGAAGCCTACAAGGAGGCCATCAAGGAAAAATACCGCTTCTTCAGCTATGGCGACGCGATGCTCATTCTGTAAAGTTGGTGAGTGAGTGAGTGAGTGAGTGAAGGCTCGGCTGCGTTGGTGGCCGGGCCTTTTTGCTGTAATTTGCCGCCCTCCCAAACCCCTTGCCGTTCCAGTCCACCATCTGCTCCTTGCCACATTCACCCATTCCCTCATCCGCTCATTCCACAGCTGTCCCACGCATGGCCATCCTGGTGGCGGGCGGCACGGGCTCGCGCATGGGGGCCGACCGCCCCAAGCAGTTTCTACTGTTGCGGGGCGAGCCGGTGCTGCTGCACACGTTGCGTCGCTTTGCCGCAGCGGGCTTGCAGGTGCTTGACATTGTAATCGTTTTGCCCGCTGACCAACTTGAAACTTGGCAGCAGCTCTGTGCTGACTACGGCCCGGTGCCACTGCACCGCGTAGTAGCGGGCGGGGCCACGCGCTGGGCCTCGGTAAGGGCCGGCCTGGCGGCGCTGCCGCAGCGGGCGGGCCTGGTGGCGGTGCACGACGGGGTGCGCCCGCTGGTGAGCGCGGCCCTAATCGAGCGCACCTACGCCGGGGCGGCCCAGCACGCCGCCGCCGCCGCCGCCGTAATGCCCAAAGACTCGGTGCGCACACTTTCGCAACACGGCTCTACTCCTCTCAACCGTAGCCGCTTACGGCTAATGCAAACGCCCCAGACGTTTGAGATTGACCTGCTGCGGCGCGCTTACGCCGGACCGGAACTCAATACCTTCACCGACGATGCCACGGTGGTGGACGACCTTTGCCGCGTGGCCCTGGTAGATGGCGACTACCGCAACCTCAAGATTACCACCCCCGAAGATTTAATCTTGGCTGAAGCCCTGCTCGGGCTGATGTAAGGCGGGCTTGTACCGCGCAGCTCCAGCTTCGCGTCGCCGGAACG
>JANXUO010000272.1 GCA_025356245.1 Hymenobacter sp. | reverse complement strand
CCCACCGAGTACCCCGCCGAAAAAACCACTTCGCCTTGAAACTGCTTATCGACCCCGGCAATGATTTTCAACAGGCTCGACTTGCCCGAGCCGTTGAGGCCCAACACGCCGATTTTGGCCCCGTAAAAAAACGAGAGGTAGATGTTTTTAAGCACTTGCTTCTGGGGCGGGTAAATCTTACTCACCCCGGCCATGCTGAAAATGATGGTCTGGTCGCTCATAAAAAAGAAAGTAAAGGGCCGCAACGGACGTTGGTGTTGCAATTTGGTCAACAAAGCTAGCCCGGTTTAAGCGGGCCCGCCATTGGCCCCGGCCCGGCGGCGGATGGCGCTGTTTTTGCCTGGCCCGGTGCCTGCCAATGCGCCGCCTGCGTATATCTTGCACGTTTAATAGCAGTACTGCTTTTTTGTCCGGCCCTTGCCGTTGTTTTGCATTGTTTTTCCCCCTTCCACCTTCCCGCTGCTTACCCCTATGAACACCCCCGAAACGCTGCTGGCCGAAGCCCGGCGCTACGGTTACACCGAAGAGGGCCGCGTGTGGCTCGGCCCCGTGCTGGGGCAGCCCGCCCGCCCCATCGGCCTGGTCAAGGAATCCGAAGAGATGGCCCTGACTTATTTCGTTCACCGCTTCGAAGCCTTTGAGGCGAAGGTGGATGATTTGCTGGAGCGCATGAGCGCCAGCGACAACCAGGGCTCGTTTCTGATGAAAGCACAGCACCTGCGCAGCCAGTGCCGCACCCACGATGGCCTGGGCGACTACGCCCTGCTGGACCGCCACTTGGCCAACGCCGAGGCCGACGTGGCCGTAAGCGTGGAACAAAACCGCGCCAAAAACCTGGCCATCAAGCTTGACTTGGTCGAGCAGGCCAGCCTGCTGGCCACCAGCGTCGAGTGGCTGGCCGCCGGCGAACAGGTAAAGGCCTTGCGCCAAAATTGGGTGCAAACCGGCCCTGTCGATAAAGAGTTGACCGAAGAGCTGGAAAACCGCTTTCAGGCCGCGTTACAGGTGTTTTTTGACCGCCGCAAAGCTTTTCAGGCCAATAAAAAAGCCTTGGCCAACCGCGCCCTGGCCCGCTACCGCGAGTTGCTGGCCCTGGCCGAAAAGCTGCGCGACTCCACGGCTTTTGAGACGGCTTCACGCCAGCTCAAGCAGCTGCAAGCCGAGTGGCGCGAGGTGAAGGGAACCGTCAATAAAAAGACGGCTTCGGAGCTGTGGACGCGCTTCCGGGCGGCCAACAACACGTTTTTTGAGCGCCTCAAAACGCACATCGAAAGCCAACGCCTCAACGACGCCGGCCAGCCCACCACGCCCGACGACCTGCTGGCCCGCAAGCGCCGCCTCACCGAGCGCATCGAGGCCCTGACCCGCGTGGCACCCGCCGAGGCCGTGCCCCAGGCCAAGCAGCTGCAAGCCGAATGGAAACAGGTAGGCACCGTGCGCGGCGAGGAGTCCGACCAGCTCTGGAACCGCTTCATGGTGGCCTGCGACCGCATTTTTGAGCTAAGTGCGCTCGAATACTTTGTGCGCAAGCGCTTCAACGGCCTGCCCGAAACCGGCACCGCCACCGCCCGCGCCCAAGCCCGCGTGGCGGCTTTGCAGGATTTTCTGGCCGCCGACCACGCCGAGCTGACCGTGGTGCGCGACGAACTCGACCGCCTCCCGCCCACTGCCGCCAACGATGCCGCCCGCCAGCTGCTGCAAGGCAAGGTCCGCTCGTTTGAGCGCAAGATTAAAGCCAAGCAAGACCTGCTGACTGATTTTAGCTACCTGGCCGCCACCTGATTTTGCGGCTGCCCTCAACCTTGCGCGGCGGCCTTACGTTGTCGGCCCATTGCCTGCCAAGGCGCTTGTGGTTTCGGGCCGCCCGCCTTACCTTCGCCAACCTTTTTTAAGCCGAACCCCATCTCCCCGACTATGTACTGGACTCTCGAACTGGCCTCCTACCTCGAAGACGCGCCTTGGCCCGCCACCAAAGACGAACTCATCGACTTTTCCATCCGCTCCGGGGCGCCCATGGAAGTAGTAGAAAACCTGCAAGCCCTCGAAGACGATGGCCAACCCTACGAAAGCATCGAGGAGGTGTGGCCCGACTACCCCACCAAAGAAGACTTCATGTTCAACGAGGACGAGTATTAAGGTGAGTTAAGAGTTGGGTTTCTGTAGCTCCTAACTCCTAACTCCAAGAAAGGCGAACCAGCGGGATGAATTTCAAAGGAAATTCAT
>JANXUO010000187.1 GCA_025356245.1 Hymenobacter sp. | reverse complement strand
CCGGCTGCGACGGCTTTGCCTGGTGGGCCAATCCCACGGCCGGCAACGGCTCGTTTCGCATCAACAATGCCCGCACCGGGGCCGTGCTTCGTACCGTCAGCGGCGATTTTGGCTGCGAGTATACCCTGAACTTCCGGGTGCAGGGCACTGCCACGGGCACCACGCCGGAGGTGGCCGTGGGGGCGCTCGACTTGTACCCCAACCCCAGCGCCGACGGCCACTTTGAGCTTGACCTGAACCTGCCCGTCCGGCAGCAAGCCGAATTACGGGTGCTCGATGCCCTGGGCCGTACTGCCTACGCCCGCTCGCTGGGCTTGGTGCAGGCTACCCGCCAGCCGCTCGACCTGCACCGCCTGACCCCTGGTCTCTACACCCTGGAGGTAGCCCCGGCCAATGGCCCGCGCCTGCACCAGCAGTTGATGATTGGGCAGTAGGCTTGATTACAAGGCGGGCAGTTCGCCCACCGCCCGGAACCCACCAAACGCAACGATGCCCGGCCAGCCGCAGCCGTCCTCAACGGGACGATTCGGCTAACCGGGCATCTAATCCTTCAAATCTTACCAGGCGACGCGGCTGGGGTACAGCCCCGACGTCTCAAACAGATAAGACCCGATTCCAACGATGAACCGCCACTGTGGGCGGCTCCGCGAAGCTGTTATTAGGCGCGTACGGCGGTGATGCGTACGACGTTGGACAGGCTTGGCAGGATTTGGCTGGGACTACTAGACATTTGGTACCTCCTTTCTTTTGATTGAACAAAGCTCTTGGCTCGCTACCCAGCACATTAGGGCGGCTCCCCGGGAGATGTAGCACTTGCTACTGCGGCTTAAAGATACGAACGAGGCCGAAGGTTCACGCGTTAGGCCGCAAAAATGTGCTTTTTTCATGGCCAACGGGCTTTTACGATTGATAATCAACTTTATTATTTTTTTATTGCCCAAGCCGGAATGCTCTTTTGAGCCAGCTGCACCGGCGGCAGCACGATGGCCCCGCGGCCGACGACCCCGCTAAAAGGCAGTTTTGAGCGCTTGGCCGCATTGTGGCCGCAAACTTGCGTTGGGAGTCCCAACGCCGCGTTGCGCGGCGGTTTCCAAATTTTTGCCTTACCTTTTTCCCGAAATCCAAAACTTCATTTTTTTCCCAACCCCCATGAAAAATACTCTGATGCTGTTCGTAGCCCTGTTGCTTGGCTTTTCGCACCTCAGCCGCGCCCAGTCACTCAGCCCGTTGGGCGTGTGGACGAATGCCGAAAAGAAAGCCACCTTCGAGATTTATAAGTGTGGCGATAAGCTCTGCGGCAAAATTGTAACCCTCACCGTACCCAACGACCCCGCCACAGGCAAGCCTAAAACCGACTCGCAAAACCCCGACGCCAAACTCCGCACCCGTCCACGTCTGGGCATGGTGTTCATGAGCGGCTTCATTTACGACTCGGATAATAAGTGGGACGACGGCAAGATTTACGACCCCGAAAGCGGCAAAACCTACTCGTGCTACATGAAAATGATGTCGGCCAACTCCATGGAGGTCAAGGGCTACATCGGCTTCTCGCTCATCGGCAAGTCACAGTCCTGGACGCGCGTAAAATAGCCTTCAGCAGCTGCCGCAAACCTTAATCAAGGCCAGCTTTCGCATCGGAAGCTGGCCTTTTTGGTGACTGGTGGCGCCAAGCCGCCAGAAACTATTTGGGAAGCCGGGTGTTTCAACGCCACTTTCTGTTCCAGTACGCCCGTGTTTAATTTCATCAGCCAACTCTTGCGTTCCAGCCCAGCGGCCGCCCCGGCAGCTTGGCGCCCTGTAGCCCTGACGTCCGGCCAGCGGCAGCGCCACGGCCGCTGGCTGGCCGACGAAGTGTACCTCAACTGGCTGGCACCTTATTTTAAAGCCTACCACCTACAGAAAGGTGGCGCAGGCGGGCGGCGCGGCCTGCGCGTGGAACTGTTACGCGAGCCCAACCGCCAGGGTGCCCTTTTTTATTACGACGCCAGCATCAACCCCGGCAATTTTCGCCACTTTTTTGAGCACATCGGCGAACGGATTATAGCCTTGGGCTACCACTGCGCCTGCGCCGATGGCCGCACCCAAACCCACGAGCACCACACCGAAAACACCCTCAAGCAGTTTTTCAAGCCCGACCCGACCGACTGCCCCTACAGCGGCCAATGCAACCAGCGCTTCGGCCTCATCACCCTCGATTTGCTGAGTGTGAACGGGCAGCCACTGCTCATTCGCCTCGTCAGCAATCCCATCGAAAACAGCTCTTTTGCCCCGGCCGCTTCGTTTGAGGCCTTACTGCAGGCCGTATTTGACGCGCCTCCACCCACACCCGCTACCGAGGCCAAAATTTCGGCTTACAAAAATTTTTAGCTCGTAGTGCGGCCCCGCGCCCGCAAAATTTTCGCCGAAACGTAACAGCATAATCAAACGGTTTGCTGAAAGACACAAACGCCAAAGCGGCGACACCTACCAAGGGCTGTAGGTGTCGCCGCTTTGGCGTTTGGGCTGATTTTTACGGGTTTGTCAATACCGCTTCGCGGCTTGCCAACTCAACCAAGTGCGCAAGTCCTAAATGTATAAACCACGGCCTGCCGAGGCAATAGAGGGAGGCTTTGACACACGGCTTTCTGCTTGTTTAGAAAATTCTAAATAACGTGCGACACTTAGCGGGGCAACCGCTACCTTTGTCCTTATTTTGAAGATTTCCAAATAAGACATGGCGCTTACGCACCTTTCGGCCCGACTGCTTGGCGGCGGCTTGTTTCTGCTGACCTTGGCTGCCTGGCCAGCACTGGCTCAGATTACCCCCACGACCACCAGCCGCACCCTCGACGAGGTGAAGGTGGTGGGCCTGAAATCCAAGAATGGCCTGGGCAGCTTGGGCGAAGTAAGCGGCGCGGTGATTTACGCGGGCAAGAAAACCGAGGTGCTGGTGCTGGATTCGCTCGACGCCAACACGGCCCAAAATAACCCGCGCCAGATTCTGGGCCGCATTCCGGGCATGAATTTCTCCGAAACCGAAGGCTCGGGCTTTCCGGCTAACGGCATCGG
>JANXUO010000166.1 GCA_025356245.1 Hymenobacter sp. | reverse complement strand
CTGGCCGTGAAGGTGGCCGTGGTGTCGGCCCCCGGCCCCGACTGGCCGCGCCGCCTCTTCGAGCCGCTGGGCTACGAAGTAGCCATCGAAACCACGCCCCTCGACCCCACCGTGCCGGAATGGGGCGAGAGCCGCTACTACACCCTGCACCTGCGCCACGCCGGCCTGCGCCTGCAAGACGTGCTCACGCACCTCTACGTGCTGCTGCCGGTGCTCGACAACGACAAGCACTACTACATCGGCGAGAACGAGGCCGAGAAGCTGCTGCACCGCGGCGGCGACTGGCTGCCGCAACACCCGGAGCGGGGCTTTATCACGCGCCGCTACCTGCGCTACCTGGCCGGCATCGTGAACCCCACGCTGCGGCGGCTGCTGGAAAACGACGGGGCCGAAGAAACCCCGCTGGAAGCCGCAGCGGCCGACGAAACCGAAGCAACCGCGCCCCCGGCAACCAACCCGGCAACGGGCGAAAACCCGGAGCCCAAGCTGTCGCTGCACGACCAACTCCTGCAACAAGTGGCCCACGAAATCTACCAGCTCGGCCCCAAGCGCGTGCTGGACCTGGGCTGCGGCGAGGGCAAGCTCCTGCGCCTGCTGCTGCGCCAGCCCAAAATCGAGTTCGTCCTGGGCATGGACGTGTCGCACCAGGCGCTGAGCCGGGCGGCGCAACGCCTGCACCTAACCGAGATGCCCCCGCGCCAACGCGCCCGCATCGAGCTGATACAAGGCTCGCTGCTCTACCGCGACGAGCGGCTGGCCGGCTTCGACGCGGCGGCGCTGGTGGAGGTCATCGAGCACCTCGACGAAAACCGCCTGGCCGCCCTGGAAGCCGTGGTGTTCGGGCAAGCCCGCCCGGCCCACGTCTTCGTAACCACGCCCAACGCCGACTACAATCAACTCTTCGAAAAACTCAACGCCGGCGACTTCCGCCACGACGACCACCGCTTCGAGTGGACCCGCGCCGAGTTTGCCGCCTGGGCCGCCGGCGTGGCGGAGCGGCACGGGTACCAGGTGCGGGTGGTGGGGATGGGCGAGGAAGCGGAGGGTGTGGGGGCACCTTCGCAGATGGCGGTGTTTGGGTTAAATGGTTGAGTTTTCTATTTTATTCAACCGTTGCTTCGGTGACTCACTGTCGAGACGGGTGACTTCGTAGTTGTGGGGCAGCTTTTGTAGCTCGCGCAATTTTAAATATTCGCCCACCAACTCTTCATTAATAAAAATCTTTCCGCCACCAAATTTATACCGGTCTGTTCCGTCTTTCTTAACCCCAGAAACCCAGTAGAAACTGCCCGTTTCAGCATCTATGTGATTAACGCCATTGCCCTTGACTTTATGAAGTGCCCAGCCATTGAAATAAACTGTACGCCTCGAACGAGTGAATGCTCCTCTACCAATCCAAGCTGGGCCGTTATCAGAGAAACCGCTTTTTAATTCGACGTAAAGAAGTTGCGTACTCATCTTACTCCACGCTCAATTTTAAATGCCCGCCCAAACCCTGCCGAATAATCCGCATCAAAGTAGAAAGACGAATATCCGAAGCGTCGTTTTCAATGCGGGAGATGTATGTTTTTGTTGTGCCGCATTTCTCGGCCAGTTGTGCCTGCGTCATGCCTTTTTCCTTGCGTAATTCTTGCAACATGGCCCCGAGTTTAAAAGCCTCAAAACCTTCTTCAAACTCATCACGGGCGGGGGTGCCGGGGGCGCCGTACTGCGCGGTGAGGTGGTCGGCAAAGGAAGTGAGGTGGTTAGCGGGTTGGTTTTTCATCGAAATATTGTTTTTTAATTTTCTCGGCTAGTTCTAACTCGTTTTTGGGCGTTTTTGGTGTCTTTTTCTGAAAGTCATTGACGAGGACAATGAGTTGGCCTTTATCAAAAAAGCTGAAGACACGGTAGATGTCGGAGCCGACTTCGACCCGGATTTCGTACAGGCCGGAGCTGCCGGTGAAGTGCTTGAAGTATTTTTCGGGCACCCGTTCCACGGTGGCCAGCAGTTTCAGAGTCCAGTTAAATTTCCTTTGCATCTCCGGCTTCAATGTGGCGAAGAAGTCCAGGTAGAAGCGGCGGTAGTAAAACACCTCACGAGCAAATTCATCAGCCATGCGCCAAAGTTAGCGAATTGGCTAACATCATCCAAGCAGAAACAATGCCCCAAGATACCCTCAAACTCCCCGAACTTTCCCTTATCCTCCTCATCGGCAGCACGAGCGCGGGCAAATCTACGTTTGCGCGGCGCTTGTTCAGGCCCACCGAAATCGTGTCGCCGGGCGCTTGCCGCGGGCTGGTGGCGAACGGAACCGGGCGCAGTTGAACCGTCGTTGCTACCTTGCCACTCCAAGCCATTTGCTCATGAAACCCACCCCCACTGCTACCCGCCCGGCTACCAAGCGCCAGCAGATTGCCGAAGCCCTGCGGGCCTCGTTCCGCATCGAGGGCATCCCGATATCGGCCGAGCAGGCGCAGGCGGCCTTGCGCAAGGTAGAAGCTAGCCTGGGTAAAGCGACCGAATAAGCAGCTGCATGGGCGCGTAGTTGCCGAGGCCGCTTTGTTGCACTGCGGCCACGTAGCGCGGAAGCGCCATTTCGTCAATTTGCTCCCACCGCAGCCGTTGGTGGCCCTGCTGCTCGAGCATCAGGTTGGCCAGCAGGCGGGCGGTGCGCCCGTTGCCTTCTCGAAACGGGTGAATAAAGCAGCTCGCCGTGTACCGCCCCCACCCGGCCGAGCAAGGCGTTTGGGTCGGCTGGCAGGGGCTCACGCAGCCACTGCTGCCCGAACTGCTGCATGGATGCTGGCAAAAACCGGGCGGCCGGGAACGCAAAGCCGCCCTTGGAAATATTCACCTCGCGGTAGCGGCCCGCGAAGGCGTAAAGGTGCCCGAGCGCCAACCGGTGCGTTTCGAGCAGGTACTGTACGGTGAATTTAGTGGCGGGCGTGAGGGCTTCCGTCAGCACGATGTCGGCCCGTAGGAAGCCTTCGAATTCGGCCAGGCCGATGGCCGGAGCATCGGTCAGGCCCAACAAATTGGGAAGAATTTCGCTTTCGTTGGCGGCGGCTTGGTACTTGTCCATGGTGGGGGCGGCAAACGCTCGTAATCTTGCAGCGCGTAAAATATTTCGCACGCTTCTCAATGCCCCAAGATACCCTCAAGCTCCCCGAACTTTCCCTCATCCTCCTCATCGGCAGCACGGGCGCGGGCAAATCCACGTTTGCGCGGTGCTTGTTCAAGCCCACCGAAATCGTGTCGGCGGATGCTTGCCGGGGGCTGGTGGCGGACGATGAAAACGACCAGTCGGCCAGCAAAGATGCCTTTGAGCTGCTGCACTACCTGGTGGCCAAGCGCCTGAAGCGCGGGCTGCTGACGGTCGTGGATGCTACCAACGTGCAGGCCGAGGGGCGCAAGCCGCTGGTGGCCCTGGCCCGGCAGTACCACGTGCTGCCCGTGGCCATCGTGCTCGACGTGCCCGAGGGCGTGGCCCACGAGCGCAACGCCCAGCGCCCCGACCGCAAGCACCTGGGGCCGCACGTGGTGGCCCGGCACCGGCAGGAATTACGCAAAAGCCTGCGTACCCTCAAGCAGGAAGGGTTTCGGTACATCCACCACCTGCGCGGCGTGGCGGAGATTGACGGGGTGCAAAGCATCGTCCGCGACCGGCTCTACAACAACCGCAAGGAGGAAACCGGACCCTTCGACATCATCGGCGACGTACACGGCTGCTACGACGAGCTGCTCGCGCTGCTCGGGCAACTAGACTACCGCGTGGAAGCCGAGCCCGTGGCCGACGACCGCGACCTGGGCGTGCGCGTGACGCCGCCCGCAGGCCGGCGGGCCGTGTTCCTGGGCGACCTCGTGGACCGCGGGCCGGCCTCGCCGCAGGTGCTGCGCCTGGTGATGAGCATGGTGCAGGGCGGCAGTGCGCTCTGCGTGCCCGGCAACCACGACATCAAGCTGCTGCGCCACCTGATGGGCAAGAAAGTAACCGTGAACCACGGCCTGGGCGAAACCCTGGCGCAAATGGCGTTGGAACCCGCCGCGTTTGGCGGGCAGGTGCGGCAGTTCCTGGATGGGCTGGTGAGCCACTACGTGCTCGACGGCGGCAAGCTGGTGGTGGCCCACGCGGGCCTCACCGAGGAAATGCAGGGCCGCGGCTCGGGGGCGGTGCGGGCCTTCGCGCTGTTTGGCGAAAGCACCGGCGAAATTGACGAGTTCGGCCTGCCCGTGCGCTATGAGTGGGCCAGGGAGTACCGGGGCCGGGCAATGGTCGCCTTCGGCCACACGCCGGTGCCGGACCCGGAGTGGCTCAACAACACTATCGACCTGGACACGGGCTGCGTGTTCGGCGGCCGGCTCACGGCGCTGCGCTACCCCGAACGCGAGCTGGTGACGGTGCCCGCCGCGCGGGTGTACTGCGAGCCGGCGCGGCCACTCAACTACCAGGCGGCGGCCCTGCTGGCGGAAAGCACGGCCAGCGCGGACGGGCTGACCATGCAGCAGCAGGACGACGATTTGCTCGACATCCGCGACGTGACAGGCAAGCAGTTCATCGAAACCCGCCTGCTGCGCGGCGTAACCATTCGGGAGGAAAACGCGGTGGCGGCCCTGGAGGTAATGTCGCGCTTTGCCCTGCACCCCAAGTGGTTGCTGTACCTGCCGCCCACCATGTCGCCCACCGAAACCTCGGCGCTGCCCGACCTGCTCGAGCACCCCGCCGAAGCCCTGGCCTACTACCAGCAACTGGGCGTGGAGCGCGTGGTGTGCGAAGAAAAGCACATGGGCAGCCGCGTGGTGGTGGTATTGGGCCAGAACGAGGAGGCCATCCGCCGCCGGCTGGGGCTGGTGGGCGAAGGCATCGGCAAGTGCTACACCCGCACCGGCCGCAACTTCTTCACCGACAAAGAACTAGAAACGGCCTTTCTGGCCCGGCTGCGCGACGCGCTGACCACGGCCGGCTTCTGGGAGAAATTCGACACCGACTGGGTGTGCCTCGACGCGGAGCTGCTGCCCTGGTCGGCCAAGGCCCAGGAGCTGGTGAAAAACCAGTACGCCGCCGTGGCCGCCGCCGCCAACGCCGCCCTGCCCCAGGTAGAAGCCGCGCTAACCGAAGCCGCCGCCCGCAACCTGGACGGCGCCGAGGCCCTGCTGGCCCGCACGGTGGCCCGCCGCGAAGCCGCCGCCCACTACGCCGATGCCTACCGCCGCTACTGCTGGCCCGTGCATTCGCTCGACGACCTGAAACTCGCCCCCTTCCACCTGCTGGCCACCGAAGGCAAAACCTACTTCGACCGCGACCACGCCTGGCACATGGAAACGCTCCGCACCCTCGCCCTGGCCGACCCCGGCCTATTGCGCGCCACCCCCTACCGAGTGGTGCCCCTGGCCGACCCCGCCGCAGTAGAAGCCGCCATCCAGTGGTGGACGGAGCTGACGGCCGCCGGCGGCGAGGGCATGGTCGTCAAGCCCTACGACTTTGTGAGTAGCACCCGCAAAACCCTGCTCCAACCCGCCCTCAAATGCCGGGGCCGCGAGTACCTGCGCATCATCTACGGCCCCGATTACCTGCTCCCCGGCCACCTCGAACGCCTCAAGCAGCGCAACGTGAAAACCAAGCGCAACCTGGCCCTGCGCGAGTTCGCGCTGGGCGTCGAAGGCCTGGAGCGGTTCGTGGCCGGGCAGCCGCTGCGCCGGGTGCATCAGTGCGTGTTCGGCGTGCTGGCGCTTGAGAGCGAGGCGGTGGACCCGCAGTTGTGAGCCTTATTTGCGCTTGTTCTTCCTTCTTATTTGAAGGGGCTTTTTTTGAATCCTTTTTCCATCTAAAAGTCTAACATTAACACTATCAAATATCTTGACACTATCAAGCAAATTCAATCTTTTTTGAAATTTCTTGATGTCTTTCCTTCTTTTCTCTTCCTTAGAAAGCTTTTTTAGATGATAATTAAAATTCGACTCTATGAGACCAACAACAAAATAGTTTGTATTATCTGTTATTGATAACAATTCTCTTAGATAGCTGAAGTTAAAATCATCAACATCGGCTAAAGTTGAGGCCAAAAGATAGGCCGAATACTCGGCCGCTAACCTAGCTTTTACGTTAGTCTTTTCATCAATGATAATCGAC
>JANXUO010000151.1 GCA_025356245.1 Hymenobacter sp. | reverse complement strand
CCCCGAAGCCTACGGCGTAGAGTTTTCACCCGGTGGCCGTTTCCTCTACGGCACCTGCAACGGCAAGGGCGGCGGCGAAACCCAAATCTGGCAGTTCGACCTGGCCAGCAAAACGGGCCAGCCGCAACTCATCGGCAAATCGGCCAACCGAAAAATCGGGGCCATTCAGCGCGGCCCCGACGGCCGCCTCTACGTAGCCCGCGAAGACAACCCCAACCTGGGCACCATTCAGTTTCCCGACTCGCTCGGCAAGGCCAGCAAGTACGTTGACGAAGGCGTGAAACTGGGAGGCCGGCGGAGCAAATTGGGGCTGCCCGCGTTTGTAGTGGTGCCAGAGTAGCAGTTGGTGGTTGTGCTGGCTTGCGCTGGCGCGGGTTTAGGCGCAGCCGTAACCCGCGCCAGCGAAGCGCCTACTTCTGCCCGCCAATCTTAAACCGCAAAAAGCCCAGTGCCACCGAGTTGTACGGGCTTTTGTCGCTGAACAGGCCCACCACGTCGCGGGTGCTGATGCCCGACTCCCAGACGCTGGTAACGAAGGTGATGCCCATCGGCAGGCTTTTGCCGTAGCCCGCGCCGCCCGTAAAGCCGCTGCTCAGGCGCAGCCAGTTGGTGGGCTTAAAATCGACGCCCAGCCCCACAAACGGCGAGCTAAGGTTGCCCGCCACTTTGTTGAGGGGCAGGGTCACGTCCAAACCCGCTTCCAACAGCTCGCTCACGCGCATACCGCCGCCCAGGCGCAGCTTGGCCGGCAGGCTGGCGCTACGCTCCTTGGCCGCTTCGTACTTGAAAAGGCTGGCGTCGGTAGTGCTAAACTGGTTGCTGATTTCCTTGAAAACATTGTAGGTATCGAGGCCGGTCGCATTCACTTGCTGGAGGTTTTGGTTCTTGACCGTCAGCACGTTGCCGTCCCAGGTCATCGACCCCAAATCGGTCAGCGAAGCGCCCACGCGCACGCCCTTGCCAACTTCGGCCGCCAGGCCCACGTCGAAGCCGTGGCCCCGGCCCACGTTGTTGGAAAAGCCGCCGGTGGTGTAGTTGAAGTTGGGGTTGGTTTGCACGCTGCCGTAGTTGATTTTGAACAGCGGCGACAACGCCCCAAAGCCCGTCAGCCCGCCGCTTTCGGCCTTGATGTCCACAATGCCAATCCCCTGAATGTAGCGGTAGCCCAGCCCGGCCGAGAGCTTGAAACCTTCTTTATCGAGCACCTGCACGCCGTAGCCGACGTTGTACTCGCTCGTCCAGGCCACTTGCATTTGCGTGCCGTCGAGGAACACGCCCACGTTGGGCGGCAGGGTGCCGGTGGGGGTAACGGTGGCCGCGTTTGGGCCACTGGCGGGCGTGTAGCGGAAGTACGGCTGCAGGCTCTGGGCCTCGCGGCCGTACACGATGACGTCGGCGGCATTGGCATTGAAACCCAGATGCCCGGCCACCCGCTGCCGGTTGCTGAAGGCAATGCTGCCCAGGCCGTTGGGCAAGCTCACGGCCAGGGCGAGCGTGGTAAGGTCGGCGTTGAGGTTGAGCACGTCGGTGCCGGTGAGGGCCGTACGCAGTTCGGCTTTGCCGGGAGCGGTGAGGCCGTCGCCGCTGTTATAGATTATTTTATTAATGACGCTGCGGTTGATGGTCTGCGAGGCCAGGCCCGCCCCAAATTCGCCGATGCTAAAGGCCACTTTGGCCTGCCCGGCGCGGCCCAGGTTGGCGGGGTTGATGCCCAGCGCCTGGTAATCCTGGGCGAAAGTGTTGATGACGCCGCCCCGGCCGGTGGCCGAAAAATTGCTCAGCTCATTTTGGGCGTGGGCGGCGAGCGGCTGGGCCAGCGCGGCGGCGGGCAGGCAGTAACGTAACAAGTGCTTCATCAGAAAAAAGAAAGAAAACTGCGCCCGCAGTAGCTTGCGCGTTGTTAGTGAATAAAAAACCCTGCCGCCCAGCCCCCAAAACGGCTGCAAGCTAAAGCATCTGCCGCACAATTCCCTTGCCCAGCCCCCGCCTCACCTCCGCCGAATTTGCCGCCGGCCTCGCCGCCGGGCAGCGCACCGTCCTGAGTCGCGCCATCACCCTGGCCGAAAGCACCCTGCCGGCCGACCAGGCCCTGGCCCAGCAGGTGCTGGCCGCCGCCCTGCCCCGCACCGGCGGGGCACTGCGCATTGGCATCACGGGGGTGCCCGGCGTGGGCAAAAGCACCTTCATCGAGGCCTTGGGCCTGTACGTGGTGAACACCCTGAGCCGCAGGCTCGCCGTGCTGGCCGTGGACCCCAGCAGCCCGCGCGGCGGCGGCTCCATCCTGGGCGACAAAACCCGGATGCCGCAGCTCACGGCGCACCCACAGGCGTTTATCCGGCCCTCGCCGGCCGGGGGCAGCCTGGGCGGCGTGGCCCGCGCCACCCGCGAGGCCCTGCTGCTGTGCGAAGCAGCGGGCTACGACGTCATCTTCGTCGAAACCGTGGGCGTGGGCCAGTCCGAAACCACGGTGCACGGCATGGTCGATTTTTTTCTGCTGCTGCTGCTGGCCGGGGCCGGCGACGAGCTCCAAGGCATGAAACGCGGCATCATGGAGCTGGCCGATGCCCTGCTCATCACCAAGGCCGACGGCGGCAACGAGCCCGCCGCCCGCCGCGCCCGGCAAGACTACCAAAACGCCCTGCACCTCTTCCCGCCCAGCGCCAGCGGCTGGTACCCGCCCGTGCAGCTTACCTCGGCCGTGAGCGGCGCGGGCCTGCCCGAAACCTGGCAGCTCATCGAGCAATACGCCGCCCAAACCCGCGCCAACGGCTTTTTCACCCAGCGCCGCCAGCAGCAACAAGTGCAATGGTTGCGCGAGGCCATCGCCCAAGGGCTGGAAACGCGGTTTTACGCGCGGGCCGAAGTGCGAGCGGCAATGCCGGGGCTGGAGGCCGCCGTGATGGCGGGCGAGGTTACGCCCGATGCCGCCGCCGCCCAGCTGCTGGGGTAACGCGGCCCGGCGGCTACGACCGGCGGCTGCGCCGCACTGCCAGGTAGTCAAGGTAGTACAGCACCTTCACCGACACGTTATTATTATGCGGCGTGTTCACCGTCGCGCTCAGGTTGTCGAAGTATTGCGGCAGCGCCCGCTCGGCCTCGAAGAACGTGGCGGCGGCGTTTTTCCACACCACGCTCACCTGCGAGCCGGGCGCGAACCACCAAGTAAATACGGCGTCCACGTTGAAGGCGTTGAAGCTGTTGTCGCGGTTGCGGGCGTAGCCCGGAACCGCGGTTTCGCGGCCGTCGTCGGCGTGCAGGCGGGTGAAGTCACGGTACTGCACGGTGCTGGCGTAGTGCCGGGTGCGGACCGTGAACGAGATGCGGTTGGTGAAGGTGTAGTTGAGCGTGAGCGTGTTGCTGACCGTGGTGCGGCGGCGGCGACCCAACAGCACGTCGGGTCCGAAATCGGTAAGCAGCGGCAGGTCGAGCGGCTGGCCCGAATTAAGGCCGCCCGCGTAGCCTATCTGGTTGAAGGCGAGTTCGATTTTAGTCTCGTAGCGCAGGTTGAGGTGGTTGTTGAGGCGGTAGCGCGGGGCCAGGCCCAGGCTCCAGTTGTTGCGGTCGCGGCGGGTCAG
>JANXUO010000131.1 GCA_025356245.1 Hymenobacter sp. | reverse complement strand
TAGCTCTAAAAATTTAGAAAATAGTAAACTTAAGACTAAAACTAGTCCCCCCTCCCCACCGGGGAGGGGGCTAGGGGGTGGGGTTACGCTGCACGACCGAATACACATTTACTCTTGCACCACTTCTTAAACCACGCACACCTGCTGAAGCAGGCTCAGAAAAGGTCCGTCGTCGGGCAGGTTGCCGTAGCCGTAGGTGGTGGCGTAGGGCCGCTCGGCCAGGCGGGCCGCCACCAGCTGCTGCTTGCGCCGGCCGTGGCAGTTGGGGCCGGCCAGGCGGCCGGTGTAGCGGCCGTCGCGCACGGCAAAATCCGTCCCGACGAGCTGCACCTGCTGCGTCCGGCACCAGCCCGCCAGCCAGATGGCCGACGAAGCCGTGAGCACCACCACCGCGTGGCCCTGCGCCCGGTGCCAGCCCAGCCGCGCCAGCAGCGCCGGGCGGCACAGGCGCGGCAGCACCTGGGCCGCAAACGCCTCGCCCAGCCGCAGCACCTCGGCCTCGGCCCGACCCTTGAAGAAATGGCTGAAAAACCGCTCCTTGAGGCGGTCGTTGGAACACAGGCCCAGGCCGTGGAGCGCCACCCAGGGGCTGAGCCGCGCCAGGCCCCAGCAGTAGGCGGCCCGCCCGGCGGCAAAGCGCAGAAAGGCCAAGAAGCTGTCCTGGGTGCTGAGGGTGCCATCAAAATCGAAAAATGCAATGCCGGTTTCGCTCATCTCACAGCCGCAGGCGCTTAAACACGAACTCGGGCAGCAGCCGGATGGCCAGCATGATGCCGCGCCAGATGCCGGGCACGTACACCACGTTTTGCCGCCGCTGGCAGGCCCGCCACACGGCCCGCGCCACGTCGTCGGGCGCGGCCGTGAGGGGGCCGGGCAAGGGCAGGCCGGCCGTCATTTTGGTGCGCACAAAGCCGGGCTTGACCGTAACGACGTGGACCCCGGCCCGGAACAAGGCGTTGCGCAGGCCGCTCAGGTAGGCCGTGAAGCCGGCCTTGGCCGAGCCGTAGAGGTAGTTGCTTTGGCGGCCCCGCTCGCCGGCCACCGACGACACCCCCACCAGGGTGCCGTGGCCGCGCTGCTGCATCCGGGCGGCCAGCAGGTTGAGCAGCGACACGTGCCCGGTGTAGTTGGCGGCCAGAATCCGGCCGCATTCGGCAAAGTCGGCGGTGGCGCGGGCGTGGTCGCCGAGGTAGCCAAACACGGCCACCACCACGTCGGGCAGCGGGTGCAGCCCCTGCACCAGGGCGGGGTGGGCGGCGTAGTCTTCGCCGTCGAAGGCCAGGCTGCCCACCGCCACCCCGTGCCGGATGGCCAGGTCGGCGGCCAGGTGCTGCTGCGGCTCGTCCGGGGCGCGGGCGGCCAGCAGCAGGCCGTAGCCCTGCCGGGCAAAGGCGTAGGCAATGGCCTGCCCAATGTCGGAGCCGGAACCAAGGATGAGACAGGTTTTTTGCACGGTAAGCAATTAAACTAAAACTTTCGCACTCCTGCAATCCCGTCCCAACCGCGAAGCGGTGTCATGTTGGTAGTTCGAGGGTTAAGGACTAACTCAGAGCTGCAAAGCTGCGGCACCTTCCGCCCCGGTTCCGTGCGCCGAGGTGTCGCAGCTTCGCAGCTCTGAATTGGTTGCCAGCTAATTACTACCAACATATCGCCGCTTCGCGGCTGGGACGGGATGCTGGCTGCGTTGGTCATATAAACGAATAAAAAACTACCCACCCAGCCGCTGCGATTGCAGCGACTGGAAAGCGGCCGGGTGCGGAAAGGCCGGGTAGGTGCGGTGAAAAAAATCGGCCGACATCCGGGCATCTTTGGCCAGGTAGAGCCGGCCGCCGTAGCGCAGCACCAGGGCATCGAGGCGGTCGAGCAGGGCCAGCACGGCGGGGGTGGCGTGAAAATCGAGCGCCAGGCTGACCCCCGCCATCGGAAACGAAATGGGCGCGGCCCACTCGTCGGCCGGTCCCAGCAGCTTCAGCACGGCCAGGTAGGCCCCGCAGCCCGACAGGTGAATGGTGCGCAGCAGCTCGGCCAGGCCGGTTTCGGCGGTGGCCGGCGGCAGCACCAGCTGGTACTGCACGAAGCCCTGGCGGCCGTAGATGCGGTTCCAGTGGCGCAGCTTGTCGAGGGGGTAAAAGAAGTCGTCGTAATGCACCAGGCCCCCCGAATGGCGCTGGTGGCGGCGGTAGTAAAGGGCGTTATAGAGGCCCATCGTGTAGCGGTTCAGGGCGAGCCGGGGCAGGTAGAAGGGCAGGCTGAGCTGCCGGCCGGGGTGGGGCCGAAGCGGGGCGGCCTGCCCGGCCGGGGGCAGGCTGGCCACCGGCGCAAACCGGCCGGTGTGCACAATGCCGCGCCCCAGCGCCCGGCCCGGCCGCAGGGCATCGAGCCAGGCCACGGCGTAGGCTTCGGGGCGCTGGGCTTCGAGGCCCGCCAGCAGCCCGGCCAGGTTGGCGGCGGGGTGGTGGGCGGTGTGCAGGTAGGCGCTGGCAATGCGGCAGAGGCGAAAATGCACGCTCACGATGATGCCGGTGAGGCCCATGCCGCCGATGCTGCGCCGAAACAAATCGGGGCGCACCGTGCGCGAGCAGGGCTGCCGGGTGCCGTCCTCGGTCAGCACGTCCAGGCCGTCCACGTACTGCCCGAAGGCCCCGGCGTGGTGGTGGTTTTTGCCATGCACGTTGGCCGCCACCGCGCCGCCCACCGTGATGTACTTCGTGCCGGGCGCGACGGGCAGAAACCACCCCTGCGGTACGGCCACGGCCAGCACGTCGGCCAGCAGCACGCCCGCCTCGCAGCCGCAGCGGCCCAGCACGGGGTCAAAGTAGAAAATCTTGTTCCAGCGCAGGGTCGAAACAACGGTGCGCTGCAAGCTGGCATCGCCGTAGCAGCGGCCGTTGCCCCGCGCTATCAGGGGGGTGCCCGGCGGGGGCAGGGCCAGCGCCTCGGCGTGGGCCGGGGCCAGCACCTGGGCCGGCACGGCGGGGTAGCCGCCCCAGTTGGTCAGGCGCGGCTCAAACATACAAGAGGTAGTAAAAAATGCCCAGCCAGGCCCCCACCGTGGCCAGCAAAAACGGGTCGCGCAGCAGCAGCCGCACCGGCGAGCCGGTGGTTTCCTGCACAATGGAAAGCTGCAAATAGCGCATGATGCCCAGAAAAACCGGCAGCGCCGTCACGTACACGTAGCGCGAGTGCAGCCGGGTCATCACTTCTGCCGACACCGTGTAGAGCAGGTAGGCCACCAGCGTCACGGCAAAGCTCACGCCCTTGGCCGTGTCGATAAACGCCTTGTTGTAGCCGGCCTGCGCCGTGCGAAAAACCCGGCCCGGCTCGTCGCTGCCCAGCACCAGGTCGTCGCGCCGCTTGGCCAGCCCCACCGAAAACATGAGCAGGAACGTGACGATGACAATCCAGTGGCTCAGCGGGGCGCTGGCCACCAGCCCGCCCGCCACCAGCCGCAGCACAAAGCCCAGGCCGATGCAGCTCAGGTCGATGATGGGCAGCCGCTTCAGCCAGAAGCAGTACAGCAGGTTGAGGGCCACGTAGGCCAGGGGCGCGGCCGGGGCCAGGCCGCGCAGCCCGGCCGCGCAGCCCAGGCCCAGGCCCAGGCAGGCCCCGGCCAGGGCCAGCGCCTGCCCCCGGCCGAAGTAGCCACTGGCATAGGGCCGGTGCCGCTTGGTGCGGTGCTGCCGGTCGTGGGCCACGTCCAGCACGTCGTTGAGCACATAGATGCCCGAGCTGAACAGGCAGAAGCTGCCCAGGGCCAGGACCAGCTGCTGGCCTTGCGGCCCGCTCAACCCCAGGAGCTTGCCCGCAAAAAAAGCCGGCAGCAGCACCGTGACGTTTTTCACCCAGTGCGCCACGCGCAGCTGCCGCAGCACCTGCCCGGCCCAATGGGGCCGGGGGCGGGTGGCAGCGGCAAGCGGGGCAAGTGGGGACATATAAGGAGAGGGTAATGAGGGTAATAAACCGCCCAACGGGCTATTGCGGTGCCGGCGCTGGTGCCGCCAATACCGGCGGTGCGGCCAGCGCTGCCAGCTCCTGGTCGGTGGCGGCCTGGCGGGCGGCGTTGCCCTGCAAGGCGTAGTTGATGGAAAGCAGGCCCAGGGTGCGCCGCATATTGGGCAGCTTCCGGGGGTCGTTGTCGGGCAGGGCGCGGTTGGCGGCTTGCACCTGTTGCAGCAGGCGCTCGGCCTGGGGCAGCAGGGGGCGCTGGCTGGGGTCGGCGGTGGCGTATTTCTGGTAAATCACGGCCAGATTTTCCTGAGTTTCGCGGTTGCCGGGGCGCAGGGCCAGGCTGCGTTGGGTGTTGGCCAGGGCGCGGGGGTAGTCGTGCTGGGTGGAGTAGGCCGACCCCAGCAGGTAGTAAAGCTGCGGCTCGTCGGGGTCGAGGGCTTTGGACTTTTCCAGGTACTCGATGGCGTGGGGCACGTCGCCGTACTGCTCGCCCAGCAGCCGGCCCAGGTCGCGGTAGGTTTGGCTGCGCACCACGTCGATGCCCGCCCCGAAGCTCCCTTGCTGGTAGAAGCGGGCCTGGTCGAGGGCGGCCAGGGCCGTGAGCAGGTAGGTGTAGTTTTGCTGGGGCAGGTGGGTGGGGGTTTGGGCCAGCGCCCAGTAGGCGGTGCCCAATTGCAGCCACGCCGACCACGACATCGGATGCACGGCCAGGGCCTCGCGCAGCAGCGGCACCGTGGTGAGCAGGGCCGAGTCGCGCCGCTGCTGGTGCAGCTGCTCGGCGGC
>JANXUO010000129.1 GCA_025356245.1 Hymenobacter sp. | reverse complement strand
GTTTGTTTCGATGAATTGAAATTATATTAAAGTACTTTTACTAATTGGTCAGCCCCTGGCCCTGGGGCTGCTGACTGGTTCTGCCAGCCGCCCCGCCGCCACGGCCGCCACCCACTGACGCTCATCTGCTAACCGCCACTTGCCCCCACGCCCTATGCCCACGCTTTCCAAAGCCGCCTCATTGGCCGCCCTGCTCCTCATCACCTTCGCGGTGGGCCGCGAAATTCAAGTGCGCCGCGCGGGCTACGGCCTTTCGTACAACGACGACGACAGCCTCTGGGCCAGCCAGCACCGGCGCATTTATGGGAGCGGCGCGGCGGCCGGGCCGGTGCTCATCGGCTCGTCGCGCATCAAGTTTGACGTCGATTTAGCCACCTGGACGCGCCTCACCGGGCAGGTGCCGGTGCAGCTCGCCCTCACCGGCACCTCGCCCCGGCCCGTGCTCACGGCTTTGGGCAACGACCCGAATTTTCGGGGGACGCTGCTCGTCGATGTCACCGACCAGCTCTTTTTTGCCCCCGACGGCGCCCCCCAGGAGCGCAAGGCCCATGAGCGCCTGCGGGCCTGGCCAAAATGGTCGTTGGCGCAGCAGGCAAGTTTTTGGCTGAACGAAAAGCTGGAGTCGCGGCTGGTTATGTTCGATGAGGAGGAGCTGACGCTCAATGCTTTCTTCAAAGAAATGCCCCTGCCCAACCGCCCTGGCGTACGCAGCTTCCCGCGCTTTGCCGACAACTTCGCCACCAACGGCCCCGACCGTCAAAGTGCTTTCACCAACGATTTTGTCCGCAGCCCCGCCAAGCAGGCGCAGATGAAAGCGGCTTGGCTCCAGCTCGGCGCGGCCGAAACCAAGCGCGGCGCGGGCGGCGACACGCTGTTGGCCCAGCTCCGCACCATCAAGCGCGCCGTGGACCAGATTCGGGGCCGGGGCGGGCGGGTGCTGTTTCTGCACTTCCCCTCCACCGGCGCGTTCCGAGTGGCCGAAACCCGCTGCTACCCCCGCGCCCTATTCTGGGACCGCCTGCTGGCCTACACCCACGCCCCCGGCATCTATTACGCCGACTACCCCGCCCTGGCCCACTTCGACTGCCCCGAATGGTCGCACCTTGCCCCCGCCGATGCCGCGCGGTTCACCGAGGCGCTGGTGCCGGTGGTAGCGGAGAAACTAATGAAGAATAAGAAATGAGAAATTGGCGGGATGAGCCAAAATCCTCAATTCAACACTCAAGACTCAACATTCAACTCATGGTTTTCAACTCCTACACTTTCGTCGTTTTCTTCGCCGTGCTGCTGGGGCTGCACCACCTGCCGCTGCTTTGGAAAGTCAAGAAAATTAACTTGCTGCTGGCCAGCTACCTGTTTTACGCCGTTTGGAATCCGCCGTTTGTGGTGCTGCTGTGGCTGGCCACGGCGGTCGATTTTCTGGTGGCCCGGCGCATGGCCCGCGAGCAGCGGCCGGGGCCGCGCAAGCTGCTGCTCACCATCAGCCTGGTGCTGAACCTGGGGCTGATTGGCTTCTTCAAATACGGCGGGTTTTTGCTGGAAAATTTCACGGCGCTGCTGCACGCGGGGGGCATTGCGTTTCAGGCCGCTAAGCCCGATTTGATACTGCCAGTGGGCATCTCGTTCTACACCTTCGTCACGCTGAGCTACACCTTGGACGTGTACCGGCGGCAGGCCGCGCCGGAGCCGTCGTTTCTGAATTTCGCGCTGTTCGTCACGTTCTTTCCGCACCTCGTAGCCGGCCCCATCGTGCGGCCCGCCGACCTGATTCCGCAATTTCAGGAGCCCAAGCAGGCCAACGGGCAGCAGTTTTTGTGGGGGCTTTTCCTGCTTTCGCTAGGCTTGTTTATGAAGGTGACGCTGGCCGACGGGCTGCTGGCCCCGGCCGCCGACAGCGTGTTTGGGGTGCCGTTTCTGCTGGCCCCGCTCGATGCCTGGGCGGGCGTGCTGGCCTTTTCGGGGCAAATATTCTGCGACTTCGCCGGCTACTCCACCTGCGCCATCGGCGTGGCGCTGTGCCTGGGCTTCGTGCTGCCCGACAATTTTCGGTACCCCTACGCGGCCATCGGCTTCTCTGATTTTTGGCGGCGCTGGCACATTACGCTCTCCACCTGGCTGCGCGACTACCTCTACATCCCGCTCGGCGGCAACCGGCAGGGCGAGGCCCGCGCCTACGGCAACCTGATGATTACCATGCTGCTCGGCGGACTCTGGCACGGCGCCAGCTGGACGTTTGTGGCCTGGGGCGCGCTGCACGGCCTGTTTCTGTGCGCCGAACGCCTCGTGCGCGGCTGGGTGGGGCGGGCCGCCACGCTGCCCGCTACCGTGGCCCTGGCCGGAGCCGGCGCCGACGCGGGCCTGTACCGCGCTTCGCTGGTGCCGGCCTTCGCCCCTGGCGCTGCGCTTTCGCGCCTGGCCCTGGGCCTGGGCACGCTGCTGCTGGTGAACGTGACGTGGGTGTTTTTCCGGGCCGCCGATTTCGGCACCGCCGCCCGGCTGCTGGGGGCCATGTGCGGGCTGCTGCCGGGCGGCAAGGCGCTGCTAACGACGGTCGATTTGCTAAAGGTAGGCGTGCTCACGGTGGGCGTTGTGACCGCGCATTGGCTGCTGCGCGACAGCTCGCTGCGGCAGGCCGCCGCCCGACTGCCGTGGTGGCTGCTCGGCGCGGGCTGGGCCGCGCTGCTCGTGGCCCTGGTGCTGACGCAGAAAAGCTCGTCGTCCTTCATCTACTTCCAGTTTTGAAAACGCATTTCCCGAAGCTTAATATGCTCACTACCAACCGACCTGCCCCAATGGCCATCGTTCGCGCCGTCGCCCTCTACGTCCTCATCCTCTTCACCACATTCTACGTGGGGCTGAGTTTCTTCTTCCTCATTTGCCCCTTCGACCAGCATTTCGATACCGTCACCTACGCCAAATACTTTCAGATAGTGGACGGCTACATGGGCCGCCGGATGCCCATCGTGGGCGGGGCCTGGCTCGCCACGCTGGTGCTCAACCTGGCGATTTTCGCCAATACCTGGCGGCAAAGCCCCATTTTCTGGATGATTCTGACCTGCCTGCTCATCCTGGTGGCCGACATGGCCTTCACCGGCCACGAGCAGCTGCCCATCAACCAGGACTATCAAAAAATGGACATGAACCACCTCACGGCCAAGCAAATCGAGGCGTTGGAACGAATGCGCAAGCAGTCGGACCACAACTTCAGCGTGCGCGACATCGGCCAGAAAACCATGTACTTCATGATGAGCCTCACGCCCTTCCTGCTACCCGGCCTCAACCGGCGGCGGGCGGGGTTGGCGACCTGAGCGCCGCTGCCCGCGCCTGCCAGTCTACATAACATCTCTGCTAAAACCACTGCTGCATGAGCCCTAATTCCAACCCCGATTCCAAAACCCCTTGGCTGCTGCTGGCCTACCTCGTCCTCTGCTTCCACCACTTCGGGGCGGTGCTGATGCTGCATTTTTTCAATTATCCGGGCTTTCGGATGATACACGAATCCGGGCGGCGACTTTCCGTGGTACCGTGCGGCTATCCGTGCCAATACGGAGGGTGAAAATGCGCACTGCCCCGGATTGTGGCGTCCACCCGGAGCCGGGACCTTTGTCGGATTATTTGCCGCTTGGTCCGCATGGGAGCTAGTGTTGTCAAATAGCTTGATTCTCACTCCCATTTTGCTTCGCCCCCTATTATGAAACGTTTTCCCATTTTGCCCGCCATACGGCTTGCCGTATTCACTTGGTTGCTGCTGACGAGCCTGCGGGCCACGGCCCAGGCCCCCGGCTGGAGCCAACTGGCGCTACCCCTCTCCTCAGCTACGGGCTCGACGTTTATCATCGCCTCGGCCCCGGCCCAGGACGGGAGCGGTAATATCTACATCATGGGCCTGACGCGCGGTACGAGCACGTTCGGGAGCACCAGTTTCAACCTACCCCAAACCGATACCTACGTGGCGAAGTGGAACCCCACCAGCGGCTTCGTGTGGGTGGTGCGCTGCGGCGG
>JANXUO010000116.1 GCA_025356245.1 Hymenobacter sp. | reverse complement strand
GGCCGATGATTTCGCCGTTGGCAGCTACGTGATTGAAACCGTACTGGCCGGACTCAAAAAACGACTGGAAGCGGTGGGGCTGGCAATTGGCTTGCACAGCGCGGATGCCGTTTTCGCAGCTGGCTTTGGCTGTGTAGCCCTCGCCGGACTGGACGATTTCGCCGTTGTCGGCGCGCAGGTGATACCAATACTGGCCGCTGCTCTGAAAAATTTGAAAGGTTGCCATTGGAAAAATTAAGCTGGGTTGAGATGTCAGGGCAAGTTAGGCGGCCAGCGCCAATGGCTCAGCCGTAGCTGCCGGCACCATGACCTGGGGCAAGTCGTGGGCTTGCCGGACGTGGTGGCGTAGCAGGGTGTTGTACTTCTTACGGCCCTGCTCGATGAGGCCGCGCTTGGCGGTCAGCTCAACGCGCCAAACCTCGTGCGGCACCTTCTTTTGCACGCCGATGATGAGGAAGCGCGTGGCCCCTAGTACGTCAAGATATAGGGCGGCCTGGCGGTCGTAGTCGTACTTCTCAATGGTGGTTAGGAAGTGCGCTATATCGGGGCTGCTGGTGGTTTTGAAGTCGATGAGCGTGAGTTGGCGGCCGGCGCGGCTACGCACGAGCAGGTCGGGGCGCAGCTTCACCCCTACCCCCGTGGCGGTGTGGGTGGCGGTGTACGACTGCTCGGCCTGGCCCCGATACAGCAGGTCGCGGCAATACCGCTGTCGCCGCACCTGCCGCGCCAACGTCTCCAGGTCGGCCCACTTGATGCCGCGCTCGTCGGTGCGGGCGTAGTACGGGGGCTCCAGCACGGCCGTATGGAAGTGGGTACCGTAGGCCAGGGCCACTGGGTTGGGTTGGCGGGAAAGACCCAACAACTCATTTTTAAGCGTGCTCAGGTCGGTATTGCTGACGTGGGGTAGGGCGCGGTGCTGGGCCTGGGTCAGGTCGGGGTGGTGGGTGAGGGCGTGAAACATGACGCGGTGCTTGATGAGAAATAAAGAATGGAAGAATTAGCCGCTGGGGCCGCCCGGCCCTGGGCGGGTCGGGCGGCTGGTGGCGTGGCGGCTAGGCTGCCAGTGCGGCGGGCGGCGCGGTTGCGGCGGCCAGCTCCTGGGTGCGGGCCTCCTGAATTTCACGGGGCACAGTGTAGCCCTGGGTCAGCTTGAGGTCGGCCAGGCCGGTGTAGGTTTCGGCACGCCACAGCTCAAAGTCGCGGGCAAAATCCTTGCGGGCCTGGGCCTCGGTGGGGTCGGCGGCGGTGTAGCTGAATTCGGCAATGAAATAGGTGGCCTTTTTGCCGTCTTTGGTCGTCTCCTTCTTGGCGGCCGTGACAGTTACCACCACGTCGGCCAAAGTCAGGTCGTCGTAGAACAGCGGCTCAATCAGGCGGTAAAGGTTTTCGACGCTGTAACCGTGGAACAGCACGGCGCACACGGCACCTTTCTCATCGGCGAAATACAACTCGGCCCACGTCTTGCGGCCCATGTTCAGGATGTCGTCCTGAAAAATGCGCCACGCCAACGGAATGAAGCTAATCGAGCTGCCGAGCGGCACGGTGCCGTTGATGTTGAACTGGCCGGCCTTGGCATCAAAGCGCACCTGGCGGGGGTGGCCGGGCAGGTAGCGGAAGCGGTTCGACCAGGTTTCTTCGCCGGTGCTTTCGTCCACGCCGGCCACAAGGTAGGCCGGGCGGGCGCTGGCGGTAAGAGTGACGGCCGACGTGGTAACGAGGGCGGCGGGTGCGGCCTTAGCGGCCTGTTTGGGTGTTGTAGTGGCGGTTGCCATAATTGGAAATGGGTTGGGAAGTGAAAAAGTGGGGCCAGTTGGCGGCCGGCCCCGTCGCCGTTTTGGGGTTGTGTTTAGCGGAATTGCTTGTCGTGGCAGACGATGGCGCGGCCCACGATGCTATCGTGGCCACGGGCGGCGGGCTGGTGCTGGTACCACAGGTAGGTGGCCAGCAGATTGAGGTAGGCCGGGTGACGGAACTTGCCCTCGTCGTCGATGATTAAAATCAGTTCCTCGGTGAGGCGTACCACGTCGACCGTGCGGCAATCCAGCAGGGCGTATAGCTCGGCCAGCTTGAAGCTATGGCCATTTTGGGGGCTCACCGGCTGCGGGTTTCCGCTGTGCGGGTCGAGTAAATGGGGCTGGTAAGAAATAGTAGTTTTGGGCATGATGAAGGCTTTTGTGGCCCGCGCCGTAGCAGCGCGGGCCGAGTGGTTAGAAGCGGGGGTACTTGATGCGGGCTGCCTGCAAAGCGGCCCCGGCGGAGCTGGCGTGGAAAGCGGCGGCGGCGGCCACGTAGGCGGCGCGTGCCTGCTGGTAGCGCGTGATGGCAGCGCGCAACTGGGTAAAGCGGCCGGCCTGGGGGCTGTAGTCGTCGCGCAGCGCATACTTGGCGGCGCGGGCATCGAACATGACCGAATGAGCACGGGCAAGCGCGTGGCGAGCAGCTACAGCAGCCGGGGCGATGGGCGAGGGTGCGGGCGGTGCAACTACAGGGGGCCGGGGCGGGTATTTGGCCGCTAACCGTGCCAGGGTGGCCTGCAAGGCAGCCATTTTAATAGCGGCTTGGCCAGTAGCCGCGCCCACTACGGGCGCGGCTGGGGCTAGAACTAGGCTAAGCATGGGCCAGCACGCCGGCAAACTCATCCTCGGCCTTGATAACCTCCCACACGGCCCCGAAGGCATAGCCGGGGTACATGGACCACATGGAGCGGAAGGCCTCGCGCAGCGCGTGAAACGGGCACTTGCCGGTGCCTTTGAAGTCCGGGCGGGGCTGCCCTTCGGCGGGCTGCTGGGCCAGCTTGAGGCTGATATACCAGGAGGTGCCGCCCTGGTCGTAGGTGGCGGCGGACTGCGATACCCAAATGCCGGCGAACGGGCAGAGGGCGGGGCCTTTCCAGGCGGCAGCGGCGAGCTGCAAAAGTTGATTGGGTTGCATGGCTGTATGTGTTAGCCGTGGGTGCCCGTGCCGTAGGCCTCCGGGTAGGGCGAGCGTCCGGGCCTCTCCCGGACTACATACTAAAGATACAAACTAAATGTTTGTAAACAAAACAATACGCAACCAATAT
>JANXUO010000084.1 GCA_025356245.1 Hymenobacter sp. | reverse complement strand
CCGGAAACTCGGGGCAGTTCAGCTCGTCGAAGGCCACGACGGCGCCTTTGGTGAGGCGGGGGCGGATGGCTTCGAGGCAGGCCTTGGTGGGGGCGTAAATGTCGAAGTCGAAGTAGGCGAAGGCAATGATGGTTTCGGGGTGGTCGCGCAGGTAGCGGGGCACGGTTTCGGTGGCGTCGCCGGCCACCAGCTCGAACTTTCGCTTGTGCGGAATGGGGCTGTCGGCCTCGTGCAGGGCCAACAGGTCGGTGAGGTGCTGCTGGTAGCCGGCGCTCACGCCGTAGTCGCCGGGTTTCACTTGGTTGCCGTCTTTGGTATCTACCGACGGAAACCCCTCAAAGGTGTCGAAGCCAATGATTTTGCGGTTGTAGTTGAAGGGCTCGTAGATGCCGCGCAGCGCGTGCAGCAGCGCCAGGTTCTGGCCCCAGCGCACGCCAAATTCCATGGCTACGCCGTGCACGGGCACGATGTGCTGGTAGAGCTCGGCCATGAAAAGCAGGCGCGAAAACGTCTGCCGGTTCAAGTAAAGCCCCAGGTTGCTGAGCAGCTCCGTGTTGGGAATGGGCGACTCGCGCAAGCCCTGGGCGAAGTTTTCGCGGCGCAGCTGCTCGGCGGCCGGTGCCCCGCTGAGGACGGAAATAGGGGAAGGCATAAAAGAGGTTGCTAACGACTGTTTTACTGCATGAAAGCCACCATGCTCCGCCCCAGCCCCACGCCTGCCATGGCTTCGTAATAGGCCGCCACGGCCGGCAGCGGCGCGGTGCGCAGCAAAAAATTGTCCTGCTCGAGGCGGGCCTGGTGGGCGGCTTTGCCGGCCGTGCGGTCCATCACGTAGTTGGTGGCGGGGTTGAAGAGGTTGAGGTCGATGGGGTTGTCGGCCAGGATTTTGGGGGTGCGCCAGCCGGTGGCGGCGGCCAGGCTGCGCAGGCCCGCCTGGTTGAAGTAGGAGAGGTGGTCGGGCAGGGCCACCCAAAACGGGCGGTCGATGTGGCCGGCGGCCAGCAGGTGCTGTTGCAGGGCCGACAAATCGTTGGGCACGTCCACGAGCAGCACGCCGCCGGGGCGGGTGAGGCGGCGGCAGCGGCGCAGCAGCTCGGCCGGGTCGAGGACGTGTTCCAGCACGTTGTCGAGCCAGAGCACGTCAAACTGTTGATTTTCGTCCAGCAGCTTTTGCAGCTCCTCGTACAAGTCACCAGCCCGCAGGTGGCCGCGCAGTGCCGGGTGAAACTGTTCGAGGCTGAAGCTGCTGAAATCCAAGCCCAACACGTTCCAGCCCTGGCGCTGGAAGTAGGCCAGCGCCCAGCCCTCGCCGCAGCCCACATCCAGAAAACGCAGCGGGGCCTCGGGGGCCGTTTCGGGCGTGGGGCTGCCCGGCGCGAGCAGCTGCTGCAGCACCCAGTGGCGCAGGCGCAGCTTGCCGTCGATGTGCTCGCGCTCGGCGGCCGAGTAGGCGGGCTGGTAGCTGCTGCGGCTTTCCTGGTAGTAGCGCTGCGCGTAGTAGTCGCGCAGCTCGGCGGCGGTGGGCTTTTGGATGACTTCGTAGTAGCCGTGGGCGTTGAGCTGCACGAGGTGGGCCGGGTTGGGGGGCGTGCTCATGTGGTTTTTTGCTCGATGTGGGCGTTCAGGGCCATTATTTCGGGGTGGGCTTCGAGCAAGGCCAGCAGGGCGGGCAACGCCAGGTGTTGGGCGTGATGCTGCTCAATGAGTTGGCGCAGCACGTCGTAGTCGGCCGCCGTGTCGAGGGTGATGCGGAAGCGGCTGAAATCGCCGCCGGGGCACAGCTCGTCGCGGTTTAGCACCCGGCCGGCGGTGGCGGGGTTGGTTTTGAAGTAGGGCGTCACGTGTTCGCGCTCGAAGGGCAGCGTGGCCTGGGCGTGGGCCTCGGTCAGCATTCCCATCGAAAAAATCTCAAAGTCCAGCCCCCGCGGAAAGCTGCGAACCAGGGCGTTGGAGCGAAATTCCAGCGGGTTGGCGTCGGCCAGGTAGCGGCCTACCGCTTGTCCAATCAGGGTTCCGTCCACCAGCGGGCAGTCCGAGGTCACGCGCACCACCACATCGAGGCCAAAGCGTTGGGCTGTTTCGTAGTAGCGGGCCAGCACGTCGGTTTCCGAGCCCCGGTAGCAGCCCAGGCCGTGGGCGGCGGCGTAGTCGGCCAGCACGTCGTCGGCGGGCGCGGTGGTGGTGGCCAGCAGCACGGGCAGGCCGCTTTGGCGCAGGCGCGCCACGTGGTAGTCGAGCAGGGGCCGCCCGGCGG
>JANXUO010000587.1 GCA_025356245.1 Hymenobacter sp. | reverse complement strand
CGGGGGCGCGGTGGCCCCCGGCCCCGTGACCGTCACCATCGTGGGCGACCTCCTCCCCGAACCCAACGAAACCGTGCGCCTGCGCCTGGGCACGCCCTCTAACCCCACGGTGCTGCTGGGCACCAACCCGGCCCACACCCTCACCATCGCCAACGACGACGCGCTGCCCGCCGGGCAGCCCTGCACCAAGCTCTACTTCTCGCAGTACGCCGAAAGCCTCAGTGGCAACAGCAAGGCCGTCGAGATTTACAACCCCACCAACGCCGCCGTGGCCCTGGCCGGCAAGCGCCTGGAATTGTTCGCCAACGGCCGCACCGCCATGCCCACCACCCAGGCCCTCACGGGCAGCATTCCGGCCTACGGCACCTACGTGGTGGCCAACACCGGCGTGACCGACCCCGGCCTCGCCGCCGTGGCCGCCGGCCCCACCGGCACCACCAGCAGCGTGGCCTTCTTTAACGGCGACGACGCCCTGGCCCTCTTCGACGGCACCGACACGCTCGACATCATCGGCGTGATTGGCCAGCAGCCCACCGCCACCGGCTGGACCACCGCCAACAACGGCTCGACCTTCAACAGCACCCTCGTGCGCCTGCCCACCGCCAACCAGGGCGGCCGCTGGACCGGCCCCAACGGCGCCACCACCTGGACCGGCAACGGCGTGGACAACTTCGCCGGCTTCGGCAGCTACGCCAGCACCGCCTGCGGCCCCCTGGCCACCCGCGGAGCCGCCACCTTCCGCAACGCCCTGACGCTATTTCCCAACCCGGCCAGCGCCGCCCTCACCGTCGGCCTGCCCGGCCTGGGCAGCGCCCAGCCCGCCACGGTGGCCTTGTTTGATGGCCTGGGCCGCTGCGTGCGCACCCAGGCCGCCACGCTCGGCGCGGCGGCTACCGCCCTCGTTGATGTGCGCGGCCTGCCCGCTGGCCTCTACGCCGTGCGCGTAAGCACCGCCGGGGCCGACTACACCGGCCGCGTGGTGGTGGAGTAAGCCGCCGTGCTACAGTTGTTTTGCAAGCCCCCGCTGCCCGGTGCAGCGGGGGCTTTTTGGTGGGTGCCGCCGCCGGCTGGAGTGCCCCGTCGGGGGAGCATTGAAAAAAATAAACCCGCTTGCTGCGGCCGGATGCGGCGTAGAAAAACAATAATTTGGCCGTGTCGAAATTCCGGTGTAGCTAGCAGGGTCAAGTCATCAAACCCCCTTCCTTTTTATGGTCAAGCTTTACCAATCCGTTCGCCGCTTTGTCGGCAAGAATTCAATAATATGGGTGGGGCAATATTTCTGCTCGGAGGCCCCCGCTTGGCGCTGGCCCAAAGCCAGACCAACACCCCGATACAGGTGCCGCTGGGCACCGCCGCCCGCTATGGCTTGCTGAGCGGTGACAGCCTTCGTACCAATAGTCCGGTGGGGGTAGTGGGGCGGGCCGGGGCCGCCACGGTGGCTGCTACCATTTTCCCCGCAGACAGTGTGTCGGTGCAAAGCAACGGCGCGGTGGGGCAGGCACTGGCCGACCTGCAAGCGGCCCGTACGTACTGCGCGGGCCTGACCGGGCAAGTCATCAGCGGAGCCCTAGGTGGCCAAACCTTGGGACAGGGCGTGTACACGGTGGCAGGGGACGCGACCTGTGCGGCGGGCACTACCTTGACACTTACCGGCAACTCAGCTTCGGTTTTTGTGCTACAGATGGGCAGCAACTTGGCTTTTGCCGCCAACTGCCGCGTGGTACTGAGCGGGGTACGAGCGTGCAATGTATTCTGGAGCGTGAACGGGGACGTGTCGTTTGCTGGTAACGCCGAGGTTTCGGGACTCGTGCTAAGTGGCGGGGCCATTAACTCGCAAGGCACACAATTTGGAACTCGGCAGTTGCTGGCAGCCGCCGATGTTCGCCTTTACGACATTGGCCAAGGCATTGGTATCAGCACGTTTTATGCTGCGCAGGTTTTGGCCGGGGGCCTTGGGCTAGGCTGCGGCCCTGCCTTGACGCCGAATATTTACGACAACCAAATTACGAACGGTGACTTTGAGGCTTATCGTAGTTGTCCATTTTCTGTGAGTGGCCTTGGCAATGGCAGTTCACTCGAACCCCAGTCAGACGTGTGTACGTTCTATTCCCCTGGATTAGCAACGTCTGATTATTTCAATGTTTGCAGTAGGGGTCCTGGGTCGCCGGGTGTGCCGTCCGTTGGTGTCCCGTTAAATTATTTTACGCCGGCTACATGGCCTAGGACAGCACACAACAACAGCAACGGTTACGTTGGCATCATAAATCAAGCGGACTCAAGATTTGAGACCATTTACAGGGAATATGCTTCCCAAAGACTTGTTACGCCCCTGTTACCAGGAAAATACTACGGAGAGTTTTGGGTTAGTCTGGCTGGTACTTCGAAG
>JANXUO010000539.1 GCA_025356245.1 Hymenobacter sp. | reverse complement strand
CCGGCTTCGACAAGGGCCACAACTGCCCCTCGGCCGACCGCTCCTCCTCGCTCGACGCCAACTCGGCTACCTTTCTGATGAGCAACATGGTGCCCCAGGCCCCCCACAACAACCAGCAAACCTGGGCCAAGCTCGAAGAATACACCCGCGCCCAGGTCGATGCCGGCCAGGAAGCCTACGTGCTCATGGGCTGCTACGGGCGCGGCGGCACCGGCAGCGCCGGCCCCATGCAAACCCTCGACGAAGGCCGCGTAACCGTGCCCGCCCGCATCTGGAAAGTCGTGGTTTTCCTGCCCCAGGGCACCAACGATTTGCAGCGCATCGCCGCCGGCCAGGCCCGCATCGTCGCCATCGACACGCCCAACGACAACGCCCTCAGCCCCGACTGGAAGCAGTACCAAACCACCATCACCAAAATCGAGGAAGCCACGGGCCTGGACTTACTCAGCGCCCTGCCCAGTGCCGTGCAGACCCAGCTGGCGGAGTGAGTTTCTTGTTTCTTGTTTTCAACGACTGACCACCTCGAACAAGAAACAAGAAACAAGAAACTCAATTCTCCCAGGCCACATACGCCCGTTCCAGCGGCACCACCTCGGCTTCGCTGGCGCTGACGTCGAGGTAGGCGATGCTGCCGCGCGTGTCGCGGTCGGTGCTGCGCCAGAGCAGGGCGATGAGCGGGTCCATGCGTTCGCTAAACGACTTGCCCGCCGCCCACGGAGCCACCACGCGCAGGGCGTAGACCCCGGTTTCCACGCCCGGATACTCGTTGTCGTAGCGCACGATGCGAAAGGGCAAGCCCTCCCGCTGCCCCAGGGCCACGAAATCGGCGAGGAGGCGGCCTAGTTCTGTTCTATCCATTGCAAAAACCCATCGGGGCCGGTTAAAAAGTTGAGAAAATCCTGCGTGTTGGCTTCGTTTTCAGCAGTAGGCAGTTGGTAGCGCAGCCCTTCGTTCCAGCTTTCGAGCAACTGCCGGAACTTGAAAAACGCCGGTTCGTCCTGCTGCCGTTGCACGTACACGGTTTTCAGGCCCGCCATCACCAGCAACAGCACCAGGTTGTGGGTTTTCACCAGCTTGCGTAACTCGCTCAGGCCGTTGAATTGTTCGCCGGGCGGAATTTTTTCATCAAAGAGCCAGGGCAAACCCAGGCGCTCGGCCACTTTGGCCTTTAGCAGTAGCTCAACGCTGTAACCGGCCAGGTAGAAAGCTCCGGCCGGGTGCTGATTATCGGCCAGCACTTGGGCTTCGGCCAGCCGAAGCTGGACCAAGGCGCGGATGTCCTGTGGATTTTGCATGGCCGCTCAGGTTTCGGTCAGCACCGTTTTGAAGCCTGCCAGTTGCCCCCCGGCCGTGCGGCCCAGGGCGTAGGCCCGAATTTGCGGCTCGCTGCCGATGCGATAGACCTTTACACCGTCCAACTCCTGCTTCAAATACATTTGCAGGGCTTTGAATTTATTGGCCAGGGCCACGTCGCCCAGCACGCCATCGTCGGCGGTGTGGTTGCGCAAAAACTGCGTCAGCTCCACGGTTTCGACTTTCTCGGCGGGCTTCTCACCTACCAGTTTCAGCAGCGCAGCATCGGAGAGGGCATCGGCCGGGGCAGCGTAGCTCACGGCTTCCAGCGGGGCCTCCGACTCGCTGACGAAGAATAGCCCGGCGGTCAGTTTTTGCAGTTGGGCCAGCGTGGCATCGGCAGCGGCGGGCGCAGGGCCGGCGGCAGTTCCGTCGGCGGGTGCCCCTTCCGCTGCCAAGCCACTGCCGCCGGGCACGTGGGCGGCAATGGCGGCGGCCAGTTCCTGCATCCGGGCCTCGGGCACTTTTATCTTGGGGTTGGCGAAATTCATATCCGCCACCTTGTTCATCGGGATGAGGTGGATGTGGGCGTGCGGCACCTCCAGCCCAATCACGGCCACGCCGACGCGCTTGCACGGCACGGCCGCCTGCACGCCTTTGGCCACGCGTTGCGCGAACAGGTGCAGCGCCGCCAGCGCCTCGGGAGTCATGTCAAAAATGTAATCCACTTCCTGCTTGGGGATGACCAATGTGTGGCCTTCCACGAGCGGCGTAATGTCCAGAAAAGCCAGGTGCTGCGCGTCCTCGGCTACTTTGAAGGCGGGCAAAGCCCCCGTCACAATTTTGGAAAAGATAGAAGTCATGTTTTTAGCGGTTGGCTATTAGCGGATGGCTGATAGCGCGTGAGGAGAATTACGACCAACGAATGAGACGGCTAATAACGGCAGAAGGATGCCAACCCGCGTCAGCATCCTTCTCCATCAATGGTCGATAACGAAACCCAAATAGCCATCAGCTATAGGTCATCAGCTGAAGCAACGCTACCGGCTTATCTCCAGCACTTCAAATTCCAGCTTACCGGCGGGAATGGTGATTTCGGCCACTTCGCCTACCGACTTACCCAGCAGGCCCTTACCAATCGGCGACTTGACGGAGATTTTGCCGGCGGCCAGGTTCGCCTCTTCTTCCGACACCAGAATGTAGTCGAACACGGAGTTGTTCTTGGTGTTCTTGAGCTTCACCTTACTCATGATAAGCACCTTGCTCAGGTCCATGTTCGAATCGTCGAGCAGGCGGGCATTGCCCACCACTTCTTCGAGTTTCGAGATTTTGAGCTCCAGCAGGCCCTGGGCGTCCTTGGCGGCGTCGTACTCGGCGTTTTCGCTCAGGTCGCCCTTGTCGCGGGCTTCGCGCAGGGCCTCGGCGGCTTCGGCGCGACCTTTTACTTTCAGGGTCTGGAGGTCGTCCTTCAACTTCTGCAACCCTTCGGCGGTGTAATAACTAATGGATGACATGGCGAAATGGCGGATAGGATGGGTGAAAAAAGCCGTTCGGCGAAGCCCAAAAAACAAGGAGAACGGCTGGCGCGGCCAACCGTTCTCCCTGGGGTGAGGTTCGGGGCAAAGGTACAGCCGGAGCCGCAGGTTTCCAATTCCGACCCAAAGCGGGGGAATGTTGAATGCTGGGTGTTGAATGTTGAGTATAAATGGCAACATTCAGCATTCCACACTCAACACTTTAAAAAGGCCGCTATTTTCTCGGCCAGCACCTCGTTGATGCGGGCGTAGCTCTGGGTGGTCCAGCCACCGATGTGGGGCGAGAGCAGCACGTTGGGAGCCGTGCGCAGGTAATCGTAGGTTTGGGTCTGCTCCAGCGTGAGGTGGTCCAGGCGCTCGTTTTCGAGCACGTCGAGGGCTGCGCCGCGTACGTAGCCGCCGCGCAGGCCACGCACCAGGGCGGCGTGGTCGAGCACCTCGCCCCGCGCCGTGTTCAGCAGCCAGCAGTTGCGTTCAGAGGCCGTCAGGAAGGCGTCGTTCACGAAGTGCTGGTTGGCGGCCGAGGCC
>JANXUO010000492.1 GCA_025356245.1 Hymenobacter sp. | reverse complement strand
CTCACCGGCCGGGCCGACCAGGGCTGGATGCTGCAACTGCCCGGCGAGCCCACGGCCCGCCTGCTGCCCCTCACCCTGCCCCGCCAAAGCGCCGACACCCTGGTGTACGCTGCCGCTACTGAGGCCGGGCCGTTGGCCATTGCCCTGGTAGCCAATGGCTGCGAAGATGCCGCCACCGGCGAAAAAACCACCCACACGGTGCTGGTGCGCACGGCCACCGCCCGCTACTTGGGCTGCGGGCGCTTCCTGCGGCCTTCCGGCCCCCTGGCCCTGCACGGCCGCCGCTGGACGCTGGCCACCATTGCCGGGCGGCTGGTGCCCGCCGCCGGCGCGCGTGGCCCCGCCCAAATCCAGTTCGATGTGAAGCAGGGCCGCTACAACGGCTTCACGGGCTGCAACCGGTTCATGGCCAATTTTGTGCGCCAGGAAACGCAATTGGCGTTGAAGCCCGCTGCCGTTACCCGCATGGCTTGCCCCGGTGCGCCGACGGGCCTCGAAAGCGCCTACTTGCAGCAGCTGACGCAGGTGCAAGCCTACGCCCTGCGCCCCGACGGCCTGCACCTGCTGCACGGCGACAGCACCGTACTGAGGTTCCGGTAAGAGCTGGAGCACGGACTTTGTCAGTCCGGACGTTTAACGCCCCAGCTCGGTAATTTCGACCCGCCGGTTGCGGGCGTTGGGCGAGGGGTAAAGCAGCCGGCCGTCGCCGTAGCCGACGGGCTCCATGCGCTCCGCGTCAACGCCGGCGCGGGCCAGGTACGCCTTCACGGCCTCGGCCCGCTGCTCGGAAAGCAGCTGATTTTTATCTGTTTCGCCGATGCGGTCGGTGTGTCCGGCTATCCGGATGCGTACTGCCAGCCGCGTCCGCAGGTGCCGCGCCAGCGAGTCGAGGGCGGGGGCGGCGGTAGGCAGTAGCTCGGCTGTTCCCAGGCGGAAAAGCACCGTGGGCAACACCAATGGCGGCGGCCCGGCTGGTGCCGACGTTGGAGCCGGCGCAGGAACTGGCGTAGGAGCCGTGAGTGGCTCGGCGGGCGCGGGCTGTGGCGCGGGCGGTGCAACGCGGGCCGCCGCCCCGGCCGGAGCGGGCGGCACTGGCGGGGATACCCGCACCGTAATGGGCACTACGGGGCTGCGGTCGGTGGTGTAAAAGCCTTGGGTGAGGTAGAACGTGGTGGTTTTGCGCAGGCGGGTGCGGTAGTTGTTGCCCGCCGCCAGGGGCTTGCGCAGGGCCGCGTCGGCAAACCAGCGCACGTTGCGGCCCGACACCCGCAACGTACTCAACACGGCCGGGGCCACGGTGGCGGCCGATTTCAGGCGCACCCGGTACAGCTCGGAGGTGCCGTTGTGGCAGCCCGGCGTGAGGTAGGCCGAGCGCCCGGTGAGCTTTTCCAGGGCGGCATCGTAGGTGAAAACCAGGGTGCCGAGGCACCAGTTACCGCCGTTGGGGTTGGTTTCGGTCAGTACGCGCACGTGGGTGAGGCGCAGACCGGTGACGGTGCGGGTGCCGCGCATGGCAAAGGTGCCCGTCACGTCGGGTTGGCTGCCGGCCACCTGGTAGAGCTCGCCGGTTACGGCGGGGCCGGAAGTTGTTTTCAGCGTGAGCACCGTGGGCCAGTAGTCCGACGCCGCCGAGCCGGGGTTCAGCTCCACACCCTGCCAGGTGCCCGCCAAATCCTGCGCCGGGGCCCGGGCCGTCAGCAGTAAAAGAAAGAAGAGAAGCCAGAAGAAGCCGGTCGTTTTCATGGGCCCAAAATACTACCATTACCGCCCACGGGCTGCCGGGGGCGCGGTTCTGAAAAAGGCAGTGGGCCGCCAAGCGCGGCCGTAGCTTTGCGGCTTTGCGCACCAACCCCCGCTTTATGCCCGTTGCCCATCTGCCAGTTTCCCTTTTGTTGCTTGCCGCTACCGCTTTCATCCCTAGTGCCTTCGCCCAAAGTCCGGCCGACACCACCCGCCGCTCTCTGGGCGAAGTAACCGTGTACGGCACCCGCCTGGCCCAGGCCCAGGGCCAGACCGGCCGCCACATTACCGTCATTTCGGGCCGCAGCCTGGATAATTTTCCGGTTAATTCGCTCGACGATTTGCTGCGCTGCCTGCCCGCGCTGGAGGTGCAGAGCCGGGGCAGCTTCGGGGCGCAGGCCGACCTCAGCCTGCGCGGCTCGACCTTCAACCAGGTGCTGATTTTGCTCGACGGCATGCGCCTCAACGACCCGCTCTCGGGCCACTTCGCGGGCTACCTGCCCATCACGCCCGCCGAAATTGAGCAGCTCGAAATTGTGCGCGGCCCCGGCGCGGCCCTCTACGGCCCCGATGCCGTGGGCGGCTTCATCAACATCGTCAGCAAAACCTTTGCCGCCACCCACCGGCCCGACGAGTGGCAGGCCCAGGGCACGTTCATGGCCGGCGAGTGGAATTTGAAATCGACCAACGCCGGCTTCTACGCCCGCCAAAAGGGCCTGCGCTTTGGCGGCGGGGTGCTGAATAACACCACCGACGGCCAGCTGCGCGGCGCGCCCAGCGGGGCCCGCTCCGACGTGAAGCTCAACACCTACTCGCTCTCGGCGGCGGCCGACCTCACGCCCCGCCTCAGCGCGGCGGCCCGCGCCAGCTTCGACCAGCGGGCCTTCAACGCCCAGTACTTTTACTCGACCAGCGCCGCCGACCAGTCGCGCGAAACCACCTCGCGCGACTGGTACCAGGGCCAGCTGCGCTACGAGTGGGCCGGCGGCCACCGCACCGAGGCCCAGGTGGCCGGCGCGGCCAGCACCGACGTGTTCGCGTTCACGCCCACCGCCGTGCCCGCCGACCACCTCATGCACACGCTCAACTTCCAGCTGCTGCACGAGCAGGTGCTGGGGCCCAAGCTGCGCCTGGCCCTGGGCGGGCAGGCCGACGAGCGCCGCATTGCCAGCAACGACCGCGGCCTGCACCGCAACTGGCATACGGGGGCCTTTGCCCTGGCCACGGCCGCGCCCACGCCCGGCCTGGCCCTCACCGCCGGCCTGCGCCTCGACCGCGACGCCACCTACGGCACCGTGCTCGTGCCCCAGCTCAACGCCAGCCAGGCGCTGCTGCCCCAGCGCCTGACGCTGCGGGCCGCCGTGGGCCGCGCCATCCGCGGGGCCGACTACACCGAGCGCTTTAACAACGCCGGGGCCGCCGCCCCGCTCCGCAGCGGCCTGCGCCTGGGCAACCCCGCCCTCGAAGCCGAGCGCACCTGGAACTACGAGGCCGGCCTCGACTACACCGCCCCCGCCGCCGCGGGCCTCACGCTGCGGGCCACGTACTTCCGCCGCCAGGGCAGCCGCCAGATTGACTACGTGCCCAACACCCCCGGCACCACGGCCATCGCCCTCACGGGCCTGGCCAACCTCAACCCCGCCGGCAGCTACGCCCTGGCCCAAAACCTGTTCGACGTGACCACCCAGGGCCTCGAAACCGAGCTGGTGGCCAGCCGCGGCGTCGGCCCCGGCACCCGCCTCGAAGGCCGCGCGGGCTACACCTTCGTGGCCGTGCGCAACGGCCAGGACGTGGTGTCGCAGTACCTGGGCAACATCCCCAAGCACCTCGTGGCGGGCTCCCTCAGCGTGCAGCACCGGCGGGCCACCCTCAGCCTCTCGGGCCTTTGGAAGCAGCGCGACGCCCAGGCCGCCGCCGCCATCGGCCGCGAGCTGACCGCGAGCTACGCCGTCTTCCACGCCCGCCTCGAAGCGGCCCTGCTGCCCGGCCGCCTCTGGGGCCTGGTGCAGGTGCAAAACCTCTTCAACGCCCAGTACAGCGACCTGCTGGGCGCCCAAATGCCCTCCCGCTGGCTCATGGGCGGCGTGCGCGTGGCCGTGGGGAAGTAGGGGGCGGCGGG
>JANXUO010000474.1 GCA_025356245.1 Hymenobacter sp. | reverse complement strand
GTGCCCGTCACCGTCACCACCGTGCCCACGGGGCCGGTAGTGGGCGCGAAGCTCGTAATGGTGGGCTGTGCCGGGGGCGTGGTAACGGTAAAGTTGGTGCTGCTGGTGGCCGTGCCGCCGGGCGTCGTCACCCGCACGGGGCCGGTGGTGGTGCCGGCCGCCACGTTAAACATGACGCTCGTGGCGCTCATAGCCATGAAGTTGGTGCCGGCCGTGCCGTTCACGCTGGCGCTGGTGGCACCGGTCAGGTTGGTGCCCGTCACCGTCACCGTCGTGCCCACCGGGCCAGTGGCAGGGGTGAAGCTCGTAATCGTCGGGGAATTGGCCGCTGGAATGGCCACCGTGAAGTATTGGTTGCCCGCGTAGGTGGTGAAGTTCACCGCCGAGGCCGTGGCCAGGTTGGCCGTGCCCGCCGGCACGCCGGCCAGCACCTGGTTCGAGAGGTAGTCGTGCGAGCCGCCGTTCACGAAGGCCGCCACCTTTAGCGAGCCCGTGGGCGTGCCCAGCGCCGCCAGCGGCAGCACAAACTCGAGGCCCGTCACCACCGCCCCGGCCAGCCCGGCACTGGCCGCCGTGCCGTCCACGCCGCCCGTGTTCGACTGGTCGAAGGCCAGCGTGCCCGCCCGGCCGTTGCCCAGGTTCAGGGCCAGCACCCGGCCCGTGCCGCTCGAGGCCGGGTCGATGCCCGTGCCCCCGGCGCCCAACGTGGCGAAAAACGCCGTCACGCCCGTGGCCGTGCCCTTCAGGCCCAAATAGTAATCGGCGGTGAAGCCGGTGTCAAACGTGAGGCCCGCCGTGTTGTTGAGGCCGTTGTTGTCCACGCTCGGGTTGGCGTTGGTCAGCACGTTCTGCCCCCCCGCCCGCGAGTCAAAAAACACGTCCACCAGATTGCCGTTGCTCTCCAGGTTGCCCGCCACGAACACGTAGAGCGAGTCGCCGCTCACGCGGGTGTACGCCCCGTCCAGCTCCGAGCCGCCGCCGGCCGTGAGCTGGTTGCCGCTGGTGCTGTTGCCAAAGCCCGTGGCCGCCGTTTGCAGCGCCTGCGCCGCGCCGTACGCCGTTTCGCGGTAGCCGTCGAGCAGCACCCGGCCCGCGCGGGGCTGGTTCACCACAAAACCCGTGGCGCTGCTGGCCGCCCCGTTGGGCGTAGTCACGGCAATCGTGCCGGTGGTCGCCCCCACGGGCACGGCCACCGTAAGCTGGGTGCCGGCCGCGTTCACGGCAAAGCCGGGGGCAGCCGTGCCGTTCAAGGTCACGGCCGTGGTGCCCGTCAAATTAGTGCCCGTCACCACCACGCTTGTGCCGGCCACGCCGTTGGCGGGCGTAAAACTGGCAATGGTGGGCTGGTTGGTCGGAGCTGCACCGCAACCGGCATTCAGGGGCGTATCGAGGGCCGTAAGGACGACGGCCGTGCCCGCGCCGCCCGCCGGGTTCACGGTGTTGGCACCGCTGGGCCAGAGGCCGGTGGGGCTGACGGCGCAGTTGGCTACCGCGCCCGACATTACGCTCCGCTCTTCTACCCGCCGAATGCCGCTGGGCAGGGTGTTGGGCACCACGGTGGTATAATCGCCGGCGGCGGTGCTGTAGGTATAGGCATTGGCGCCGGTTTGGGTGGTGCCGGTCACGGCCCCGATGTTTTCGATGAGGGCGCCGCTCAGGGGGCGGCCGGTGCCGGCAGCATTATCGTAAGTGAAGGCCAGGTTTTTGGCCGTCGCCAGCGACGACCCGCGCAGCAGGGTGCCATTGTTGGCCCCGGCGGCGGCGTCGTAGGCGAGCAGCGTCAGGCTTTGGTCGAGCGCCCGGCGGGCTACGATGGTAGCCGGAGCCGCATCAGTAGCCAGCGTGATGGTAGGGCGCAACACCGTACCCCCCACCCGAAACCGGCTGGCGTTGTTGGTGTTGATGTAAGAAAACCAGCCGGTGTAGCTACCCGTGGCATTGGCGGTGAAGGTGCCGTACTGCCCGGCCGTGGCCAGGTTGGGCAGCCCGCCCGGCACCAGGATGGTAGCCGTGCCCGGCGTGGTGCCCGGGTTGATGAAGACAATGCTGCCCGCCCCCGAGTTGGTGGTACCCAAATCGGTGGCGATGGACGCCTGCACGTAGTAGCGGTAGGTGGTGCCGGCCGTCAGGTTGCCCACCGTGGCGCGGAAAGGAACGGCCAGGCGCGGGCCAGGGAAGGCCGTCGAGCCGGTGGCCGCCCCCGAATTATTGCCATTGCTGGCATATTGCGGCACAATGAGACCGGTGAAGTCGGCCTGCGTCAGCATCTGCGCGTAGCCGGTAGTGGCCAGCAAGAGCCAGGCCGCCAGCAGAGTAAGTATTTTTTTCATAAAAGAAAAAAAGTAAGTGAAACCTTGCCCGGACACTCCGGCCAACAGCCCGCAAAGGTACACCTGCACTCCGTCGGAGCCATCGTTGTCAAATTGTTGAAATCCGTCCGCATAAGCGTAAGCGTGGCTTCACGCAGCGGTCACGTCAGGCCCGTAAGTTTACGGGTCGGCAGTGGGTATCGCGCGGGTTTTTGGGGCGCTTTCGGGATT
>JANXUO010000455.1 GCA_025356245.1 Hymenobacter sp. | reverse complement strand
GCGAAGGCCTCGGCCAGCGCGCCCAGAGCCTGGCTGTAGCCGACCAGCTTGTTATTCAGCGCGATGCGGAAAGCCGTTGGGTAAGCGTCGTTCGTTGATTGCGAACAATTTACGTGATTATTAGGGTGGCAGAACTCGTAGTCGCCCTTTGGCCGGCCCATCAGTTCTAGGGCCACGTTGGCGATGACTTCATTGGCGTTCATGTTCACCGACGTGCCCGCCCCGCCCTGAATCATGTCGGTCAGAAACTGCCCGTCGAACTCCCCGGCCGCCACCCGGTCGCAGGCCGCCGCAATGGCGTTGGCAATGCCCGCGTCGAGCACGCCAAGGTCGCGGTTGGCCAGGGCGGCCCCTTTTTTCACGTAAGCCAGCGCCTGCACAAACAGCGGCTCGCTCTTGATGGGAATGCCCGTGATGGAAAAGTTTTCCATCGCCCGCAGGGTTTGGATGCCGTAGTAAGCGTCGGCCGGAATGGCGCGTTCGCCCAGGAAATCGTGTTCGAGGCGGGTGTTCATGGGGTAGGGTGGAGTGGCCTGAATTTGGGGCAAGCAGCGTAAAGAAAGTGGGTAACGCAGAAACTCGCCGGGCGGCGATTAATCAACTACAAAGCTCAACCCCGCCCGAGAAAAATAGTGTTGGAGCTTGTTGGTGCATTGCTGGTGCACTACCTTTCCACACATTTAATCCTGGTTACTTATGTTTGGCAACCCTTGCCTCAACCTTGTCGGGCCAGTGCGAGCCTTGCTATTGGCCTTGCTGGGCTTGTGCCTGCACCTGCCCGGCCTGGGGCAGGTGCCGGGCCTGACCTGGCAGCAAACCTACGGCGGGGCCCGCGACGAGGAAGGCGGCTTTGCCGTGCCCATGAACGGCGGCTACCTGCTGGCGGGGCAGCAGGCGTACCTGAATACCAGCTTTGCGACCCTCTACTTCGTGCAAACCAACGCGGCGGGCGATACCCTGTGGACGAAGCGGGTGCCAGCCCCAGGCACCGCTAACCCCCACGTAACCGGCTTTGTGCGCAACCGGGCCGGTACGCTGCTGGTTACTGGCCTGGACTACGGCACCAACACGGGTTTTGCGCTGGCGCTCACCAGCACCTGCGTACCGCTCTGGGATAGGGTGCGGCAATTAACGGCCCACGCTATTCCAGGGGCAACGCTGCTCCGAACATACATACACAAGCCGTTGACAGACTCGGACGACAATTTTTTAATGGTTCAAACGCTAAGCTCAGTTTCCTCGACAAGTGGATACACAGACGACGCGATAGTGAAAGTGAACCAACGAAATGGTAATCAACTATGGACCGCGCGGGTGGATTCCTTGCTGGGCGGAGGACACCATTTTCTTTATACTTGGGCCAAAACGGCCGCCGGATTTTTGTCGATTGTCGAAGACGATGATTACGTGACTAGCACATCGAGAATTGGGCCACTGAAATTAAGCCCGACAGGCAATGTCCTCAGCTACAGTACCCGGCTGATGACTTTTCCCTATGACATCTCGCCCTACACGGCCTCGCATGATGCGGCGGGCAACATCCTGATAGCCGGCCGGGCCCGACTCACGAAGTTCAGCCCGCAGGGCGACACGCTCTGGCACACCGACGTGCCCCAGCCCTCGCCTAACGTGACCTGGGACGGGACCGCCGTGGTGCAGGACCGGCAGGGTAACTACGTGGCGCTGTGCAACCGGTACGTGCCCGGCCTCTCGGGCATCGTGCAGATGGTGCGTTTCCGGCCCACGGGGCAGTTTGTGGGCGACACGGTGCTGAGCCGCCCCTACTCCTTCGGCAAGTCGTTGCTGCTGGCCGCCAACGGCGATTTCGTGGTTAGTGGCTACGTCGAATTTGGCCCCCGTGGCGGCAACGACTTGTTTATGCTCCAGTTCCGGGGCTTCCGCCCGCTGGCCAGCCGGGCGGCTGCTCCCGGCGTTGCGGCCCTGGGCCTCTATCCCAACCCCGTCGAAGCCAGCGCGAACGCCACAACGCTCAGCGTGCCCGAAACGGCCCGCACGGGCACCCTCTTCATCCTTGACGCCCTGGGCCGGGTGGTGCGCCAGCAGGCCGTCGGCCCGGCCCAGGGCGCACCTTCGGTATCAGTGGCCGGGCTGCCGCCCGGCTGGTACGTCTTCCGCTTTTGCGCCGCCAACGGGCAAACCTGGGCCGGTAAGCTCCTGCGGGAATAAGGACGCGGCGGCGGTGCCGTGCGCGCCCGAAGCCGCAGGCAATTAACGCAAAAAAAGGTCGGCCCGCTGGTAAAACCAGCGGGCC
>JANXUO010000399.1 GCA_025356245.1 Hymenobacter sp. | reverse complement strand
CTGGCGAGATTAACTGCAAAGAGCCCCGGCGCACGCCGGGGCTCTTTTGGTTACTATTCGGCCCAGCGCAAGTTGGTCAACACCCAGTACATCTGGCCGCTGGGGGGCGGCGGGGGCGGCACTATGCTGGTGTGAGTGACGACGTAGGTGCCGGTGTTTTGCAGGCAGCTGCTGAAGCAGAAAGAGCCGGTCGCGTACTGCTGGCCGCTGGCCCAAAGGGTTGAGGTGCTTTCCATACGAAATGCATGAAATGAATGGTAAAAGTTTGTGCGCTATGGTATCGAAGGGGAAATCATTCGCTGAGTGGTTGAGGAGGCTGAGCCACGCTGTTGTCATGGGCGAGCGCGCTGTTGGCCTTGGGTCGCAACGAGCAGCGTTGGAGAGGTTATTTGGCGGACGTGGTGCAGGAATCATGAACCAAGAGTGAGTGAAGCCCGATTTTAAAACGCAAGGTGCAGCTAAAGCTGCTGATATATAGGCCTTTACGAGCCACGCAAGCAGTCTAGGGGCAGGGTAAACTTCGGGGGAGCCCTTCCTTTAACTAGAACGAATTTATGTTTTTTATTTCATATTGCAATAAATTCTGCGTATTTCTTAAATTAAAATTTTTTGTTTTGGGGCTTGCAGAACACACATATTACTGACTGAAAAACCTTTGTGGTTGGCTTATGGCTCCGCAAAAAAAATTAACGGGCCGGCGCTCCCCTTCGCCTTTTTGCATCGGTTTAGGCCAATGGCTTGGTTTGCCCGACCCTCAAACCTGCTGGCCCCCGCTGGCAATCTTTCCGGCACCACGGGGGTTGCGGCCTGCGTATCTTTGAGGCCGTTTTCTATAATTAGTTGCCCGCCCTGTTTTCTTACTTTCCCGATGCCTGAACCTACCTGCTCGTTTTGTAATAAGTCCAAGCGCGAAGTCGCCGTGATGATTTCCGGTGTCAACGCCCACATCTGCGAAGAGTGCGTGGCCCAGGCCCAGAAAATCCTGTCGGAGGAAATGAAGGCGCAGGAGGCCGGCAAGCGCCCCAAGTTCAACCTGCTCAAGCCCCGCGCCATTAAGGAGCACCTCGACCAGTACGTGGTGGGCCTGGACGAGGCCAAGCGCGTAATGGCCGTGGCCGTGTACAACCATTACAAGCGCTTGATGCAGAAGCAGGAAGATGGCGATGAAGTGCAGATTGAGAAGTCCAACATTATCATGGTGGGCGAAACCGGCACCGGCAAAACCTTTTTGGCGCGGATGCTGGCCAAAATCCTGCAAGTGCCCTTCTGCATTGCCGATGCCACGGTGCTGACCGAGGCCGGTTACGTGGGCGAAGACGTGGAAAGCATCCTCACCCGCCTGCTGCAAGCGGCTGATTATAACATCGAAGCCGCCGAGCGCGGCATCGTGTACGTCGATGAAATCGATAAAATTGCCCGCAAAAGCGACAACCCCAGCATCACCCGCGACGTGAGCGGCGAGGGCGTGCAGCAGGCCCTGCTCAAGCTCCTCGAAGGCACCCACATCAACGTGCCGCCGCAGGGCGGCCGCAAGCACCCCGAGCAGAAGATGGTGTCCATCAACACCGAAAACATCCTCTTCATCTGCGGCGGCGCGTTCGTTGGCATTGACCGCCACATTAAGGCCCGGCTCAATACCAAACCGATGGGCTTCGCCAAAACCAACCTCGACGAGCAGGTGGACACCCAGAATTTTCTGCGCTACATTTCGGCCCAGGACCTCAAATCGTTTGGCCTCATCCCCGAACTGATTGGCCGCCTGCCCGTTCTCACCCACCTCGACCCGCTCGATAAGGCCACGCTCCGCATGATTCTGACGGAGCCTAAAAATGCCCTCGTGCGCCAGTACCAGCGCCTGTTCGACATGGAAAACATCGAGCTGGCCTTCACCGACGACGCCCTCAACTACATCGTGGACCGCGCCGACGAGTACCGCCTCGGCGCCCGCGGCCTGCGCTCCATCTGCGAGAGCATCATGACCGACGCCATGTTCGAGATGCCCTCCGAGCCCGGCGCCGACGAGCTGCTGATAACCGAAATGTACTGCCGCAGCAAGTTTGATAAGTCGCCGTTGCGGTTGATGCGGGCGGCGTAGCAGGGTTTCCTGACCAAGCAAAAAAGAGCCGCTGGCAGTGCGCCAGCGGCTCTTTTTGCTTGATGGCGAATGTGCGTCAGCGCGTACTTATCGCTGCTTGGTTTATCGTTACGGTACTTTCAACCCGCAGGCGCACCCGCACGGGCAGGCCCTGGAAGCGGCTGTTGAAGGCCGCACTCAACTTCAAAAAATCGGCCCCTGGGTACGGGTATTGGGGGATGCGTCCGACGCAGGCGTAAGCCAGCACTAAGGC
>JANXUO010000336.1 GCA_025356245.1 Hymenobacter sp. | reverse complement strand
GCCGAGTTCAACAGCCTGCCCGGCCTGGTTCATGCGGTGTTGAAAACCAGCGACGTAGCCAAGGGTCGCATTACTGGTTTTGATGCTACGGCCGCCCTCCGGCAGCCCGGCGTGCTGGCCATCATCACCCACCAGAACCTGCCCAAGCTGGCCAAAACGCCCAACGACGCCGAGGGCAAAAAGGCCATCGGGGCACCGATGGGCTTTTTGCCCCTCACCACCGACCAAATTCATTACGCCGGGCAGCCCGTGGCCGTGGTGGTGGCCGACACCCTCGAACGCGCCCAGTACGCCGCCGCGCTGCTGCTGGTGCAGGTGGCCCCCGAAAAGCCCGTTGCGTCTTACGAAAGCCCAAAAGCCCAGTTATTTAACCCCGAAAAAGTGGACGATGGCAAAACTCCCGTTCGCACCGGGCGCGGCAACGCCCAGGCGGCGTTTGCGGCGGCTCCGGTGCAGCTTACCCACCGGTACACCCACGCCATCAACCACCACAATCCCTTGGAGCCGGGCGCCACCACCGCCCATTGGGAAGCGCCCGACCGCCTCACGGTGTACGAATCGACCCAAGGCGTGACGCGGACCCAGAAAGCGCTGACTGCCATGCTGGGCCTGGCGGCCGACCAGGTGCGGGTGGTGACGAAATTTTTGGGCGGCGGCTTTGGCTGCAAAGGTTCGTGCTGGCCGCATACCATTCTTACCGTGCTGGCCGCCAAGGTGGTGGGCCGCCCCGTGAAGCTGGCCCTCACCCGCCCCCAGATGTTTACCAGCATGGGCCACCGCGAAGACCAAACCCAAACCCTGCGCCTCGGCGCCACCAAGGATGGCAGGCTCACGGCCCTCATCCACGAAAAAACCGCCACTACTTCGCCCTGGGATAATTACACCGAGTCCAATAGCAAAATCATCAACATGTTGTACGAGTGCCCCGCTTTCGAGGCGTCGTACCAGCTGGCCCGCGCCAACGTCATGACTTCGACCTTCACGCGGGCCCCCGGCGAAGCGCCCGGCTCATTCGCCATCGAGTGCTCGATGGACGATTTGGCCCACCAGCTGGGCCTCGACCCGCTCGAAATCCGCCTCCGCAACTACGCCGAGCGCGACCCCAGCACCGGCCAGCCCTGGAGCAGCAAAAGCCTGCGCCAGTGCTACGCCCGCGGGGCCGAACTCTTTGGCTGGAGCAAGCGCAACCCCCAGGTAGGCGCCACCCGCGACGGCCGCCTGCTGGTGGGCTGGGGCATGGCCACGGCCAGCTACCCCGTCCACAATTCGCAGGGTACCGCCCGCGCCCGGCTGTACGCCGACGGCCACGCCGTGGTGCAGGCCGGGGCCACCGACCTGGGCACCGGCACCTACACCGTGATGACCCAGGTGGCCGCCGATGCCCTGGGCCTGCCCGTGGACAAAGTCCGCTTCGAGCTGGGCGACACCAAGCTGCCCACGGCCCCCAACTCGGGCGGCTCGGTGGCCGCCGGCACGGTGTCGTCGTCGGTGTACCTGGCCGTGCAGGACGTGTGGCAGAAGCTCATTAAAGTGGCGGTGCTCGATAAAAAATCGCCGCTCTACCAGGCCCGGCCCGCCGATGTGGAAGTGCAGCAGGGCCGCCTCCAGCTGAAGGCCGACCCCCGGAAAGGGGAGGCGTTTGGAACCCTGATGAAGCGCGCCGACCTGCCCGACGTGGAAGGCAACGGCCAGGGCCGCTACGGCAGCGGCTACGAAGACGCCCAGGCCGCCGCCAACGCCGACCCATCCCCAAAAGACGAGGCTGCCCACCACTCCATGCATTCCTTTGGGGCGCACTTTTGCGAGGTGAAGGTGGACCCCGACCTGGGCACCGTGCGCGTCACGCGCTGGGTGAGCGTCCACGCCGCCGGCCGCATCCTGAACGCCAAAACCGCCCGCTCGCAAATCATCGGCGGCAGCATTTTCGGCATTGGTGCGGCGCTGATGGAGGGCACTGTGCGCGACCCTCACCTGGCCCGTTATACCAACGCCTCGCTGGCCGACTATCACATCCCCGTCAACGCCGACATCCCGGACATGACCGTGGAATTTGTTGACGAGCACGACCCTTACATCAACGCCATGGGCGTGAAAGGCATTGGCGAAATCTCGATGGTGGGCGTATCGGCCGCCGTGGCCAACGCCGTGTTTCACGCCACCGGAAAACGGGTGCGCAGCCTTCCCATTACTCCGGATAAAATTCTGGCGGCCCGTGCGGTGTAGGCAGGGTTTGCTGGCGGAGCTTCCGCGCCAACGCATCCTGGGACATTCATTATCGAAGATTAGGCGAAATACTACTTCATACATGACCGAGCTTCAACGTCTTTTGCTGGCCTACGACCGGTACCGCGCCGAGGGCCGCGCCTGCGCCCTGGCCACGGTGGTGGACGTGGCGGGCTCGGCCTATCGCCGGCCGGGGGCGCGGATGCTCGTTACGGCCGACGGGCAGTTGGCGGGTTCCATCAGCGGGGGCTGCCTGGAGGGCGATGCCCGCCGCCGCGCCCGGCAGTGCCTGGCCCAGGGCCGCCCCACGCTTATCACCTACGATTCGACCGACCCCGACGATGACCTGAGCTTCGGGGCCGCGCTGGGCTGCCAGGGCGTTGTGACGGTACTGCTGGAGCCGCTGGATTTTGCTGCCCCTCACAACCCTTTGGAGCTGTTACGCACCTGGGCCGCCACTGCCACCACGCCCGCCGTGGTAGCCACCGTGTTCGGGCTAAACGGCGCGGGCGGGGCCGCCACCGTGGGCGAGCGCCTGCTGTTGCACCCCGATGGCTGCGTGCGCGGCTCCCTCACCCGCGCGGTTGCTTTGTACCCGCAAATTGTGCAGGACGCGCACGCGGCCCTGGCTGCCGGCCAGCCCGCCACGCACTGCTACCCGGCTGGCGCGGGCACCGTGCAGGTGTGCTTCGAGCTGCTGCGCCCCCCGCTGCGGCTGCGGGTATTTGGGGCGGGGGCCGATGTGCAGCCCGTGGTGCGGCTGGCGGCCGGCCTGGGCTGGCAGGTGCAGGTGTTCGATGGCCGCCCCGCCCAGGCCCAGCCCGCCCGCTTCCCCGAAGCCGAGCTGGTGCGGGTGCTGCCGCTGGCCCAGGTGCCCACGCTGCCCCCCGATAGTCATTACGTACTGCTGCTCACCCATAACTACCACTACGACTTGGCCGTGCTCCAGCACCTGCTGCCCGCGCCCCCGGCCTACATCGGCCTGCTGGGGCCGCGCAAAAAGTACGAGCGCCTGCTCCACGACTTAACCCGCCACACCCCCGACGCGGCAGCCCGTCTGGCCCCGAGCCTGCACAGCCCCATCGGCCTGAACTTGGGGGCCGAAACGCCGGAGGAAATCGCCCTGGCCATTGTGGCCGAAATTCAGGCCGTGGCGGCGGGGCGGTCGGCGGGCTTCCTGCGCGCGTCGGTCCACCCAATTCATCAGCCGCTACGGCGGTTGGGGGAGGAGGCGTACGCGGGAGATTTAGTGGCAGCGGTATGCAATCGATAGGGCTGATGCTGCTGGCTGCGGGCAGCTCGTCGCGCCTGGGGCGCCCCAAGCAGCTGCTGCCCTACTGGGGCCGTAGCCTGTTGCACCACGCCGCCACCGTGGCCGCCGCCGCTGGCTGCCACCCCAACGTGCTGGTAACCGGCGCCCTGCACGAAACCCTGCTGCCCGAAGTAGCCGGGCTGGGCTTTGAAGTCACGCGCAATGAGCACTGGGCCGCCGGCATGGGCAGCTCCATCCGGGCGGGCCTCGCGGCACTGGAAGCTTTGGTTATCAACGGGTCTTCAAAACGAGCTCCGGAAGGAGGACCCGCGTCGCCACTCGCGGCCGTGCTGGTAATGCTCTGCGACCAGCCTTTGCTGACCCCCGAAATTTTGATGGCGTTGGTAGCGCAGTTCCGCACTACCGGGCAGCCAGTGGTGGCCTCGGCCTACGGCGGCACGCGGGGCGTACCGGCGCTATTCGGCCGCGCAGTTTTTCCGGCGCTGCGGGCACTTAGCGGCCCCACCGGGGCGCGGGAACTGTTGCGCGAACACGCCCACCTGCCCGCTGTGCCGTTCCCAGCGGGCGTGGTGGATGTGGATACGGCGGCGCAGTACGAGGCGCTGGGTCGGGCGTGAGTGGATGCTAACCATGTTTTTGTTGGCCCAAAAAGGGGTTGCGAAGCAGCCTGCTGGCCCGGCCTGGATAGTATTGGGCAACGGTTCCCGCCAAAACCCGTTATCTTGCCCGGCGCTTCCGTACTTCCCCCGCGCCCTCCCGCATGGCTCCGCCACAACCCGCTCCCGCCGCCATTCCCGGCATCGAAAAAGATAACAAGCGCATCACCACCGGCTGGACGTTCTACGACTGGGCCAACTCGGTCTATCCGTTGGTAATTACCAGTTCCATTTTTCCTATTTACTGGGGCGTTATCACCACCCAACTCAACCCCGCCGAGGGCAACGTGGTACGCTTCCTTGGCTTCGACGTGCCCGGCTCGTCGCTGCTGACTTACGCCATATCGTTCGCGTTTTTGCTGATTGCGCTCGTCAGCCCTTTTCTTACTTCGCTGGCCGATTTTTCGGGGCGCAAGAAGCTGTTTCTCCAGATTTTTTGCTACATTGGGGCCGCGAGCTGCTGCGGGCTGTTCTTTTTTACCAAGGATTCGCTCACGCTTTCGACGTTTGTTTTCATCGCCGCCACCGTTGGTTTCAGCGGCAGCATCGTGTTTTACAACTCGTATCTGCCCGAAATCTCGTCCGAGGATAAGTTCGATTCGCTCTCGGCGCGGGGCTTTTCGATGGGCTACATCGGTTCGGTCATCCTGCTCGTTACCTGCCTTGTTTTGGTGACGTTCAACGAAACCTTCGGCATCGAGAAGGGCTTCGCCACCCGCCTGAGTTTTTTGCTGACGGGCATCTGGTGGGCGGGCTTCGCCCAGATTCCCTTCGCTACCCTGCCACCCGACCCCGGCCGCCCCGCCGGGGCCGCCGCCGCCGACAGCGGCTGGGTGCTCAACGGCTTCCGCGAGCTGGGCAAGGTGTGGGAGCAAGTGAAGCTGCTGCCCAACCTCAAGAAGTTCCTGCTCGCCTACTTCACCTACAACATGGGCGTGCAGACGGTGATGTACGTGGCCACCATCTTCGGCGATAAGGTGCTCAAGATTGACTCCACGGGCCTCATCATCACCATCCTGCTGCTGCAAGTGGTGGCCATCTTGGGCGCGTACCTCTTCTCGAAGCTTTCGGAGCGCATTGGTAACACGCGGGCCCTGAGCTGGTCGGTGGCCGTGTGGGGGCTGATTTGCGTGGCCGGCTACTTCGTGCAGGCCGGTTGGAGCTTCTACGCCCTGGCCTCCGTCATCGGCCTCACCATGGGCGGCATCCAGAGCCTGAGCCGCAGCACGTACTCCAAAATCATCCCCGAAAACACGCCCAATACGGCGGCGTTTTTCAGCTTTTTCGACGTGACCGAGAAGCTAAGCATTGTCATCGGCACGTTCACCTTCGGCTACATTGCCCAGCTTACGGGTTCGATGCGCAACAGCATTGCTTCGCTGGTGGTGTTTTTTATCCTGGGCTTTATCTTTTTGCTGACGTTGCGCGGCAAGAAGCTGCGCGACGACGTGGTGGCCCCGGCCGAAACGGCAGGGGAGGGGGCTTAACTTGCGGCCCCAACCCATACCCTCTTCCCGCATGGCCGACCCCGTTGTTTTGCAGCTTACCCGCCTGCGCGTCAAAAATTTTCGGAGCATCCGCGACCTGGACCTCGAACTTGGGCCGCTCACGGTGCTGGTGGGACCGAATGGGTCGGGTAAGAGCAACGTCGTGGACGCGTTGCGCTTCGTGCGCGACTGTTTTTCCATTGGATTGGAACAGGCATTGCTTGACCGGGGTGGGCTAGCAGCGGTACGGTTTTGGACGGCGGGCGGGCGGGCGGCGGACGTGGCGTTGGGGGTGTGCCTAGCGGACGAAACGGGAGAAAACAGCGCCGAGTATTCGTTCACGCTTGCTGCTGCCAAAGGCAACGGTTTCAGAATTAAACGGGAAGAACTCGTGGTCAAAGTGCCCGGCGAGCAGGTGGCCAAGGTGGCGCTCGATGCCAGTGGATTGGCAACCACGCGGGGAGGCAAGAAGAAGTTGCAAAAAACCGAATTACTCGCTCAAAAAATTGTGCCCATTCGTCTGATTGGTCCAATGAGCCTTGATATGCAGTTCGACCGGATGATGTCAAGTGGAAAAGAGGAGGAGAGGAGGTGGCGTGTTCATGAACGCATTGCTTGGCCTATGCAAACGGTGCTGACAAGGATGCTTTTTTACGCGCTGAACCTGACCGACCTGCGGGCACCCCAAAAGCTGGTGCAAGAAAACCCATTCAAAGAAGACGGTCAGAACTTGGCAGCCGTCTTGCAGCACTTGCTGCGAAACAAGGCTAGGGCGACGGAACTACGTCAGACGCTGCGCCGCTTGGTGGTTGGGTGCGTAGATATTTCGGTGGAAACGACGGGTAGTTTTTTGGTTACTTATCTGCACTACCAAGACGCCAGCGGAAAAAATCGCAAATCTGACTTAGGGTTGGAGTCCGACGGCACCATCAGGGCATTGGGCGCGTTGGCCGCGTTGTTTCAGAACAACCAGAACAGCGGGAGCCGCGAAATGAAACCCAAACCGTTCCTGGCCCTCGAAGAACCCGAAACCAACATTCACCCCGGAATGCTGGGCGTACTGGCCGAATTATTTGCCGAGGCCAGCACGGGCGGCAAGCAAATCCTGCTCACCACGCACAGCCCGGATTTGCTCGATTTCCTGCCGCCCGAATCGTTTCGGGTGGTGGAAAAGGTGGACGGTGAAACGCGAGTAGGTGCGTTGGCCAATAGCCAAATAGAAATCGTGCGCCAGCACCTCTTCACGCCCGGCGAGCTGCTGCGAGCCGAGGGGCTGCACCGGCAGCCCGCCCCCGCCGAAACCGCGCCCGACCAGCCCGCTCCCGCCGCATGAAGTACCTGCTAACGCTGGTGGAGGGCCAGGGGGATGTGGCCGCCGTGCCCGTGCTGCTCCGAAAAATGCTGAAAGCCCGCGCCTGCTATGACTGGCAGCCCGGCCCGCCCCTGCGCGTGGGCGAGCTGCCCAAGCTGCGCCAAAACCTGCGCCGCACCGCCGAGGCCCTCCGCATCAAGATGCGAGCCGGCGAGTGCCACGCCGTGTTGGTGCTGCTTGATTTGGACGACGGCTGCCCTCGCGCCGAGGCCCTAGCCTTGGCCGCCGAGTTTGCCACCTTCGGCCTGCCCGCCCCCGTGGCCGTGGTGCTGGCCCACCGCGAGTACGAGGAGTGGCTGGTGGCTAGCCTCGAAACCATTGCCCCTGCTACCCACCTGCTGCCCAGCGCCACCCGCCGCGACTACCCCGCCGAAACCAAGCGCGGTGTGAAAGAATGGCTGACCCGCCAGATGCCCGCCGGCTTCATTTACCGCGAAACCATGCACCAGGAGGAGTTTTCGCAAAACCTTGACGCGGCGCTGGCCCGCGAGTGCCGCTCGTTTCGGCGGCTCGAAAGTGCATTGGCTGAACTCCTGACCCCGGCCCTGACTCCCGGCTGGACCTCGCCCCGCGCCGGGGCTTAGTATGCGTGAATCCTGAAAATATAGTTATTTACCCCTAATCCTTAACTCAAAAAGAATGCACACCTCTTCCCTTCAACAAAACATCCTGGCCGAGCTCGACCATGAACTGGCCAACACCCGCCGTATTCTGGAGCGCGTGCCCTACGAGCAGGCCGATTACAAGCCTCACCCCAAAAGCATGGGCCTGTGGCAGCTAGCCACGTAGTGAACCTGCTGGCTTTCAAAACGCTTTTCGTGCAGGGCAGCGAGCGTGACTTTCTGGACCCCAACGGCCCCAAGCCCGGCCCCACCACTACAAGCAGCGAGGCGCTATTGGCCCGGTTTGATGAATACAGCGCCACTTTGCGTCAGGCCCTGGCCGCATCGGACGATGAGAAGCTAACCCATAGCTTCAAGCTCCGTCGGGGCGAGCAGGTGCTGATGGATAGGCCCAAGGGCGCCGCCCTGCGCATTATGGGCCTGAACCACAGCATCCATCACCGCGGGCAGCTCTCGGTGTACCTGCGGTTGCTTGACATTCCGGTGCCGGGCTTCTACGGACCAAGCGCCGATGAGCAGGGCGGGTTTTAAGTTGCTGACCCGCAAAACGTTGGACGAAGTCCAATTGCTGGAAGTACCCCAAAACCCTGGCTGCGCAACGCGGCCGGGGTTTTTGCGTTTGCAGGCTTAACTGAACCGTACCATGCCGACTCGTTTACTTTTTGCGCTTGTATTACTGGGCCTGTTGGCCGTGGCTCGCCCAGCGGCGGCCTATTCGGTGCTTACGCATCAAGCCAACGTGGACTCGTGCTGGACGCCGTGCTTCGTGCCGGCCCTGCTGGCCCGCTACCCCAACGCCACCCCCGCCGAAATGAAGGAGGCCAAAGCCTACGCTTACGGCGGAGCCATTGTGCAGGACATGGGCTATTATCCCTTTGGTTCGCACCTGTTTACCAACCTCACGCACTACGTGCGCTCCGGTGATTTTGTGCGCAACCTGCTGCTCGAAGCCCACGACCGCAACCAATATGCTTTCGCGCTGGGCGCGATGGCCCACTACGCGGCCGACCTCAAAGGCCACGGCCTTGGCACCAATAAGGCGCTGCCCGAGATGTTTCCGAAACTGAAGGCCAAGTACGGCAACACCGTCACCTACGAACAGGCGCCGCTGCAGCACAAGCAGGCCGAGTTTGGGTTTGACGTGGTGCAGATGGCCGCCGGCCGCTACCGCACCGATGCCTACCACGACTTTATTGGTTTCAAGGTTGAAAAGGACGTGCTGGAGCGGGCGTTTCTGAAAACCTACGGTTTGGAGCTGGGGGCCGTGACGCTGAACGTGGACGTGAGCATTGCTTCGTTTCGCTTTTCGGTGCGGCAGCTGATTCCGGTGGTGGCGCGGGCAGCATGGCGCACCAACCGCCACGAAATCCGCCGGGTAACGCCCGGTGCCCACCGCCGCGAGTACACCTTCAATCAGAGTAAAAAGCAGTATCACAAGGAGTACGGCAGCGGCTACGAACATCCCGGCTTTGGGGCCCGGCTGCTCGCTACCGTCATTGGCCTCCTGCCCAAAGTAGGTCCGTTGCGGGCGCTGAAAGTGGCCGTGCCCTCGTCGCAGGCCCAGGCCACGTACCGCGCCAGCTTCCGCCAAACCGTGCGCGAGTACTGCGATTTGCTGTACGAACAACAAAAAAGCCACGCCGAACTTCCCAACGTTGATTTCGACACCGGCAAGGACACCCGCTTGGGCGAGTACCCACTGGCCGACGAAACCTACGGCGAGTGGCTGCGCAAGCTGGCCAAGGATGATTTCAAGGGCCTTAGCGCGCCCATGAAGCAGCACATTCTCAGCTTCTTCGCCAACCCCGGCAAAACCCCGGCTGACGAGGATGAGAAGGAAAAGGACAATCGCAAGGAGACGTTGGAAGCGCTGGCGAAGATGAAGGCGCTGTAAGTCGAAGCGAAGCTTGGTTACGCGTTACCCTCAGCTGGGTACTCGCCCACCCGCCCAAACTTGCGCTCGTGCTGAATGCCTTGGTCCTCACCGAAAGGATGGCCGCCGAAGCCGTGGCGCATCATGGCGATGGCCTTGGCCCAGGTGGGGTCGGCGTCGCGGGAGGTGAAGAGCTGGATGACCGATTGGGTAATGACGGGCATGGGTACTTCCATGCGCAGGGCGTCGGCCACGAGCCAGTTTACCTCGCCGGTGTCCTCAATGTAGCTGGGGGCGTTGAAGCCGCCCTGGGCGTCGTACTGCTGCTTCATCAGCTCGATGAGCCAGGAACGTACCACCGAGCCGTTGCCCCACAGCCCCAGAATGGCACTGATATCCAGCTTGTCGCGGAAGTGGCTGAGCATTCCCATGCCTTCGCCGATGGCTTGTAGCATCCCAAACTCGATGCCGTTGTGGACGAGCTTAACGTAGTGCCCCGTGCCAGCCGGGCCGGTGTGCAGGAAACCGTTGGCCACGGCCGTGGCCACAAAAAAGTCGCGCAGGGGCTCCACGGCTTCGGGGGCGCCGCCCACCATGTAGCACGCCCCGTGGCGGGCGCCGCTGGGGCCGCCGCTGGTGCCGCAATCCACAAAGTACAAGCCTTTTGCTTGCAGGCGGGCAGCGCGGCGAATGCTGTCGCCCCAATACGAGTTGCCCCCGTCCACGATGGTGTCGCCGGCCGCGAGGTGGGGCGTGAGTTGGTCGATGAGCCCATCGACGGCCGGGCCCGCCGGAATGTAGAGGAAGATGCGGCGCGGCGCGGGCAGGGCCGCTACCAGCGCCGCCATATCGGTAACGACGGTGAGGTTTTCCGTCTCTAAATCGGGCCGGGGCTTAAGGTCGAGGCCGACGACGGGGAAATCTTTTTCGGCGGCTTGCTGGGCCAGGCCCGCGCCCATTTTGCCGAGGCCGATGATGCCAATGCTGATGTTGCTCATGAGAAGGGAAGAACTGAAAGAGTAAAAAAGTGAGGTGGCGCCGGCCATTATCCCAGCGGTTTAAGCAGCGCCCGGCACGGGGCACCGTCGGCCCCGACAATCGCCAGGGGCAGGCAAATCAACTCATAACTGCCGGGCTCGACGTGGCCCAGGGCCAGGCCCTCAATCACGGTCACGCCGTGGCCGAGCAGGGCCAGGTGCGTGTCGGCGGGGCCAACGGACAGGTAATCGACCCCGACGCACACCACGCCGCGTTGCTGGAGGAAGCGGGCCGCCGCCGCCTCCAGCCGCACAAAATCGGGGTTGAAGGGCTGGCGCGACCAATTGGAATCGGAGTTGGTGGTACGAAAAAGCAGGCGCTCGCCGGGCTGGGGGTTAAGCATTTCGATGTCGGCCAGGGCGATGTTGCCGGGCGTTTCGATGCGCACCACGCGGCAAGGGCCGAGCAGGGTGTTGAGGTCGAGGGTAGTAACGTCGGGGCCATCGCGCAGGAAGTGCAGCGGGGCATCGACGTGGGTGCCCGTGTGCACGCTCAGGCTGATTTCCGACACGTTGGCCGCGTCGCCGTAGTCGAAGGAGCGGGTGCGGCGCAGGGCCACCGGTGCATTGTCGGGCCAATGCACCATGTGGTCGGTAATGGGCGTGGTGATGTCGAGCATAATAATTTGGGAATGAATTGGTGGACTGGTGAGCGGTGGGGTGGCGGTAGCGGGGCAGCAAATCCGAACCTCAGACTCATCATTTTATTTCTCACCATCTTGTTGTTTCACCGTCTCGCCGCGTGGTTGCAACAACTTCGCCACCAGGCCCGTCCAGCCGGTTTGGTGGCTGGCGCCGAGGCCGCAGCCCGTGTCGCCGTGAAAGTATTCGTGAAAGAGGAGGTGGTCGCGGAAATTGGGGTCGGTTTGTTGCTGCTTGTCGCCGCCGAAGCAGGGGCGGCGGCCGTTTTCGTCCTTCAGAAACAGCTTGCAGAGGCGCTGGCTGAGGTTGTCGGCAATGGCAAGCAGGGTGGAATACTGGCCGGAACCGGTGGGGAACTCCACCCGGAAATCGTCGCCGTAGTAATGGTGAAATCGTTCCAAGCCCTCGATTAAGAGGTAGTTGACTGGGAACCACACGGGGCCGCGCCAGTTGGAATTGCCGCCGTAGAGGTCGGTTTCCGACTCGCCGGGCTCGTAGTTCACCACGAACTCGCGCTCGTCGGACTTGAAGACGTAGGGATGTTGTTCGTGGTATTTGCTGAGGGCGCGGATGCCGTGTTCGGACAAAAACTCGGCCTCGTCGAGTGCGCGGCGGAGCAAGGCTTTGAGGCGGTGGCCGCGCAGTAGGCTGAGCAGGTGGCGGTTGCCCTTGCCGGGCTCCTGCCAGCGGCTGACGTTGGCCGTGAGGTCGGGGCGGTTGTCAAAAAGCCAGTTGAGGCGGGCCAGGAAGCGCGGCGAGCGTTGCAGCAGGTCGTCGTCCAGCACTTCCACCGCGAAAATGGGAATTAAGCCCACCATCGAGCGCACCTTGAGCGGGTGGCGGCCCCGGTCGGGGGTGTTGAGCACGTCGTAGTAAAATTCGTCCTCCTCGTTCCAGAGGCCGATGCCCTCGTCGCCAATGTTGTTCATCGCCTCGGCGATGTGGAGGAAGTGCTCGAAGAACTTCGTCGCGATGTCCTCATAGACGTGGTTGTGCCGCGCGAGCTCGATCGCGATGCGCATGAGGTTGAGGGAATACATCGCCATCCAGCTCGTGCCGTCGGCCTGGCTCAAAAATCCGCCGGTCGGCAACGGCTTGCTGCGGTCAAATAC
>JANXUO010000332.1 GCA_025356245.1 Hymenobacter sp. | reverse complement strand
CAACCAGGACCCGAGCACGTTTTTCCGCATCCGCCTGGGCGCGGAGAACCTGAAAACGACGTACCAGCTTGATGAAATCCGGGGGGCTACCACCACCACGCTTGTGCCCGCCGGTACGGGCATCGTGGCGCCGCCCAACGTCGGCCCGCGCACCATCAGCGCCCGCGTAACCGTGCCCGGTGTGGGCACCAACGTGCCCGCTGGCCTGGGCAACGCCGGCGGCTACGCTGCCGTGATGCAGGCTGCTGTGGCGACGCTTGGCAACGGCATGAAAATATTCTGCGGCCCTACCGACGACCCGTTCTTCACCGACCTGGGCGCCATTTTCGACCTCGGCGGCGTACGCCCGCCCCAAGTGCAGGGCGGCCCGAACGCCAACACGGCCCGCGACGGCCTCGCCCGCAAAAATGTGCATACCATTGCCATGCAGATTCCGGTGCGCCTCTTGCAGGCCACGGGCCAGAACCTGACGGCCAGCACTAGCATCCTCGATAACAACTTCATTATCGGCGTGTGGGCTTCGGCCAGCCGTTTGTCGCTGACGACGCGCACCACCACGGCCCCCTTCCAGACTGGCTCGGGCAGCTACGTGCAAGTGTCGCGCATCGGGATGCCGCTGACCAACGAAGTGGTGCAAAACGTGGGTATCAAGGATTTGTGGAACGCCGAGGACCCCATTGGGGTGCCGCTTCCCGCCGCTGGTACGCCCCAGTTCCAGTTTGATGCCCGCGTGATGAACCCGGAGCTGGGCCTCTACATGGCTGACAACGCCCCGGTGGCCCCGGCCATTGCCAAACCCGCCGGGCAAACCTACTACGGCGAAGCCATTGCTGGTTTTGCGCCGCTGCGCATCCAGAGCAAGTCGCTGGCCGGTACGCCGGGCCTGCCTGCTAACGGGTTTGACTTCCGCAACGGGGCCAATGGCCTTGCTGGCCTGGCTGGCAACGCAGCCCTCAACGGCACGGCCCTCGCGCCGCTGGCTGCTGGTGGCTTCGGTGAATACCTGCTGCGTCCGCAAGCTGCTGCTGGCCAAGGTCAGCCGCGCTCGGTCGATTTGCTGCCCATCTTCCACACCGGTGTGCCCAACGCCCGCCCTTACCAGCTTGCTACCGGCAAAGCTGGCAACCCGCTGGCCGCTGGCAAGCCGTTCATCAACAACTTCCTGCCCACCTTTGGCGACATGCTGCGTCTGAACATGGCCGTGCCGCCAACTTCGCGCACCTCGCCCGACTTTAGCTCGGAAGGCCTGCTCTACGCCGCCGTGCTTGGCCTGACCGACCCGCGCTTCACCGCATCGGGCACTGCCCTGCAGCTGATTCCGAACATGGACGGCTTCCCCAACGGTCGCCGCTTGGAAGACGACGTGACCCGCATCGAGCTGCAAGCCGTGAGCGGCGTGGTACTCGCCGCCATTGGCCTGTGGTACGACGACTACCCCGCTGGTGGAGCTAACCCCGTCACCCCCCGCTTGGGTCAGGTGCTGGGCTTCAGCACCAATATCGAGAAAAACGACACCACGTTCCGCACCGCCTTCCCGTACTCGCAACTGGCTTGGAGCGGCACCACGGCGCAACAGTACAGCGTACTGGCCCAGCGTGGCGCGGCGGGCCTCGGCCTGTCGGCCAACACAATGGTGGTGCAAGCCTACCCCAACCCCTCGGCGGGCCTCGTGACGTTGCACTTTGAGCTGGGCACGGCCGCCAACATCCGCGTGGTGGTGAGCGACCTGCTGGGCCGCAAAGTGGCCACCATCACCGAAAATCGCGCCTTCCGCGCCGGTGCCCACGACCTGACTTGGAACCCCGGCCGCGAAGTGGCGCCCGGCCAGTACATTGCCACGGTGTACAGCGGCAGCACGGTGCTGCAATCGGTGCACATCGAACGCAACTAGCTTATAGTAAGCTGATAACTGGCAGATTTTAGCTGTCAGCCAAAGAAAGCCGTCGTTGGGATTTGCCCAGCGGCGGTTTTTTTTGAGGGCTAATGCTCCCTTTTTGCTCCCAACTTCGTAGGTCGTGGAGGCTACGCTAGTGGCAGGAAGTGGCGCCTGAATTTCGACTTAATTTTTTATTTCAATCTCCTGAATTTTCTGCTTTGAAAAAGTACTTGTACCCCGCTCTCTTCGTGGTTTTTGGTGGACTGGCGTTGGCCATTTTCGTATTCAAAAAACCCGAAAACCGTTTGCCCGACCTTAAAATGCGGCATGGCGACCTGGCGGCCGGCGGCGAATGGCTCAACACTAAAAACGCCGTGCAGGGCCTGCAAGCCAAGCTGCGCCAAAACCCTGACGACCAGAAAAGCCGCTTGCTGTTGGCGCAAGCATACATGCAGGAAGGCCGTGTTACGGGCGACCACCCCTATTATGACGCCGCCGCCGTGGAACTGCTGGATGTGGTGCTGCGGGCCGACCCGCAGAACTTTGAGGCAATGTGCTGTAAGGCGTCGTTGAGCCTGACGCAGCACCACTTTGCCCAGGGCTTGGCCCTGGCCGAAAAAGCCCGCGAAATCAACCCCAACAGCGGCTACGTCTATGGCCTGCTCACCGATGCTAACGTGGAAATGGGTCACTACGACGAGGCCGTGAAAATGGCCGACAAGATGAATGCCGTGCGCCCCGACCTCGCCGCCTACGCCCGAGTGAGCTACCTGCGCGAGATTTACGGCGACCTGCCGGGGGCCCTTGAGGCCATGAGCATGGCCACCAAGGCCGGGTACGTGGGCCTCGAGCAAACCGAGTGGACGCGCGTGGCCCTGGGCCATTTGTACGAAGTGAGCGGCGATTTGCTCCGCGCCGAAGCCTGCTATGCGCAGGCCCTGGCTGCCCGCCCCGGCTACGCCTACGCCGAAGCCGGCCTGGGCCGCGTGGCCGCCGCCCGGCACGAGTACCCGGTGGCCATTGCCCACTTCCAACGCGCCCGCGCCCTGGTGCGCGACTACGCCTTCACCGACGAGCTGGTGGACTTGTATCGCCAAAACAAGCAGCCCGCCGAGGCCGACAAAATGGCCCGCGAGTCCATCAAAATGCTGGCCGATGCCGCCGACCAGGCCAACAGCAACGAGGCCCTGGGCCACTACGCCGACCGCGAACTGGCCTACGCTTACCTCAAAACCAACGAGTTGGACAAGGCCCTCGAACACGCCAAAATTGAGTACGCCCGCCGCCCCGACAACATTGACGTGAACGAGACGCTGGCCTGGGTGTGCTACCGCCGGGGCGAGTTTGCGCGGGCCGCTAAGTTCATGGCCGTGGCCCGTCGCACCGGCTCGCAAAACCCCGTGTTGCTGAGCCGCGCCGGGCTGATATTGGTGAAAAACGGCCAAGTCGCCGAGGGCCGCGCCCTGCTGGAGGAATCGTTGAAAACCGCCGGCTACCTGGATGCCGAGCTAGCCGCCGAAGGACAGAAGCTGGTGGCAATAAGGTAAGGTGATGTGGTAGGTTAGGGTTTTTGGGTGTTCAGTGTTGAATAGCTGAAGTCTCAATACCAAAAACCTAATACCAAAAACGGATTTTTTTTCCTTCATGAAACGCTCATCTGCCCTGCGCTACCTGTGCCCCGTGCTGTGCCTGCTGGCACTGCCGGCCGCCGCGCACGTGCTGAACACGGACCTGAGCAAGCTTTCGCGGACGGAGATTTTTGGGACGTACCTGCGGCTGGGTTTCGAGCACATTTTGGCGCTCGACGAGAATTACTTGCCGCTGGGGCTCGACCACATTCTGTTCATCATCAGCCTTTACATTCTGGAGCCGCGCCTAAAGCCGGTGCTGTGGCAGGCCACGGCGTTTACCGTGGCGCACTCCATCACGCTGGGGCTGGCCATGTACGGGCTCATTGCGCCGCCTGCGGCGGTGGTCGAGCCCATTATTGCGCTGTCCATTCTGTTTGTGGCCCTCGAAAACATCATCACTGACAAGCTGAACCCCTGGCGGTTGGTGGTGGTGTTTGGGTTCGGGCTGGTGCATGGGATGGGGTTTGCCTCGGTGCTTACCGGTTTGGGGCTGCCGCAGAAGGACTATTTCGGCTCGCTCATCTCCTTCAACGTGGGCGTGGAGCTGGGGCAGGTGACGGTGATTTTGCTGTGCTGGGCGTTGGTGGGCCGCTGGGCCGGTGGCCAGCCCTGGTACAAGCGCCGGGTGGTGGTGCCGGTGTCGGTCGTGATTGGCTTGGTGGCGGCGTACTGGACGGTGCAACGCACGTTTTTTTAGGCTTTTGTTTCTTGTTGATGCGTACGCTCTTCGCCCTGCTCCTGCTTGCCAACTACCTGCTCATGGTAGGGGCGGGGCTGTGCGTGGGCCGGCCCGCCGAGCCCGCATTTTCGGCGGCCCACCCGTACCAGCACAGCAAGCAGTGCCAGCAGGCTAACTACCTGCGCCTCGACTGCTTCGAGCATTGCAACGGCGCCCAGCAGGCGCGGCCGCTGCAGCTGCCCGACGGGACGGGCCTGCATTTTCTGGCCCAGCTAAAGGGGCTGGACGTGCACGCCCCGGTGGGGTTTGAGGTGCCGCTGCCGACGGGGCCCGGAACCTTGGCTACGACCGTTGCCGCGCCGGTAGCCCCGGTGCCCGCCCCGGTGCCGGGCCACGGCGAACCGCAGTACACCCCGCCCCGGCGCGGATAAGTGGAAAAGACTGAATTCGAAAGAATTCGGCCCGCAGAAGTGCCCGGCCTGCGCTGGGGGCTACGCGCAAACTTATTTCTCGCGCTGGCGCTGGAGCCGGGGCTGCCTCAGCCCGGCCGGTGTCGCTCTGTTCGACTTTTAACATGAAATCTTTCTTTTTACGGAAACTGAAAACTGCCTGCGCCGGGGCTTTGCTGGCGGCCACTGGGCTGCTGTTGCCCGCTGCGGCCCGCGCCCAGGGCACCGCCACGGTGCGGGGCATCGTCACCGATTCGCTGGCCCGCCAGCCGCTGGCCAACCTGAGCGTGGGGCTGGAGGGGCAGCCGGGCAGCACCAGCACCGACGCCCAGGGCCAGTTCCGGCTGGCGGGCGTGGCGGCTGGCTCCTATACCCTGCGGGTGAGCGGATTGGGCTACCGCGCCCAGCGCCTGCCCCTGACGGTGGCCGCCGGCGAAAGCCGCCAACTGACCCTGAGCCTGGCCTCGGCCGCCCTCAGCCTGGCCGAAGTAACGGTGAGCCAGCCGCGCGACCCCAACCAGAGCCTGGCCGCCATCAGCCACATCGACCAAGTGCTGCGGCCCCTGAACTCGGCCCAGGACCTGCTGCGGCTGGTGCCGGGCCTTTTTATTGCCCAGCACGCGGGCGGCGGCAAGGCCGAGCAGATATTTCTGCGCGGCTTCGACTGCGACCACGGCACCGACTTTGCCGTGAGCATCGACGGCCTGCCGGTGAACATGGTGAGCCACGCCCACGGCCAGGGCTACGCCGACTTCCACTTCGTAATTCCCGAAACGGTGGAGCAGCTCAAGGTGTACAAGGGGCCGTACACGGCGCGGTTTGGCGACTTTGCCACCTCCGGCGCGGGCGAGTTCATCACCAAAACCCGGCTCGACCACAGCCAGGCGAAGGTGGAGCTGGGCCAGTTTGACACCCGCCGGGCGCTGGTAATGCTGGACTTGCTGGGTAGCGGGCAGCACCATTTGCTGGGCAAGCGGCCCGAGAGTGCCTACGTGGCCGCCGAATATTACTTTACCAACTCGTATTTCGACGCGCAGCAAAACTTCAAGCGCTTCAATGGCCTGGGCAAGTACACGGGCCAGCTTTCCGACAACACGTCGCTCACGCTGCTGGGCTCGCACTTCACCTCGAACTGGGACGCCAGCGGGCAGATACCCGAGCGCGGCGTGCGCACGGGCATCATCTCGCGCTTCGGCAGCATCGACCCCAGCGAGGGCGGGCGCACCAGCCGCACCAACGCCTCGGTGGTGCTGACCACGGCGCTGCCCCACGCGGCGGTGCTGCGCCAGCAGGCGTACTATTCGCGCTACGATTTCAGCCTGTTTTCCAACTTTACCTTCTTCCTGCGCGACTCGGTGAAGGGCGACGAAATCAACCAGCGTGAAACCGGCCGCAACATCTACGGCTACACCGGCACTTACGACCGCGAAACCCCCCTCGGGGCCCGCACCCTGCACAGCACCCTGGGCGTGGGCACCCGCATCGACGACGCCGGCCTGGACCTGCGCCACGCCCAGCGCCGCGCCATCACCGACACCATCACCCAGGGCCGCCTGTTTGAGCAGAACCTCAACGCCTACCTCGACGAAACCCTGCCCCTCACTGACCGCCTCACGGTGAATGCCGCCGTGCGCCTCGACGTGTTCACCTTCAATTTCCGGGGCGTGCTGGCCAATGAGGACACCAAAGAGCTAGAGCCGCT
>JANXUO010000325.1 GCA_025356245.1 Hymenobacter sp. | reverse complement strand
GGTGCGGCCCGGCTCGTTGATGTGAACGTGCGGGTCAACCAGGCCGGGCAAAATGGCGCGGTGGCCCACGTCGTGCAACGGAACGTCGCCCACGTCGGCATCGTGAGTTAACAATTCGGTAATGAGGCCGTTTTCAACAAGAATGATGGCGGGTCGCTCGCCGTCGGGCACAACGACGCGCTGGCTGCGCAGGGCAATACGGGGCATAGTGGAGAAGTTTGGCGCTAATTTCGGGGCTTTTCTCCAGCTATTTCTATTTCATGCGGCAGCCGGTGCTGTAACTTGCTGAGTATGCTTCGGCAAAACCAGCCCGGACTAGCCCGCCCCGGCCCAACAACGACAGGAACATCTGCTTACCAAAAAAATTTATGCTTCAATACGTTACCCTTATTGCCCTGCTACTCGCTTTCCTGCTGCTACTGAGCGTCATTTTTGCCCTCCAGCGCGTGGCGGCTACGCGGCCCGACGGCGGGCCGGTGGGCCGCAACGGCTCCACGCTGCAAGGCTACGCCTACGCCCTTATTTTGCTGGCCGTGGTGGCGGGCGTGGGCATTTGCTACGTGCTGGCCCGCGACTCGCCCTGGGCCGGGCACCTCATGGAGTGGATGAATATTGTGGTGAGGCTCATGCACATCACCTTCGGTATTGCCTGGATTGGGGCCTCGTTCTACTTCGTATTCCTCGAAAACGCCCTCAACCGCACCGACAACGTGCGCGACGAGCTGGCCGGCAACCTTTGGGCCGTACACGGCGGCGGCTTTTACTACCTCGAGAAGTATAAATCGGCCCCCAAGGTCATCCCCAAAAGCCTGCATTGGTTTAAGTACGAGGCGTATTTCACCTGGCTTTCGGGGTTCAGCCTGCTGTTTGTGGTGTACTACTTCAACGCCAGCTCGATGCTGATTGACCCGCGCGTGCTCGACATTGCACCGTTGGCGGGCGTAGGCATCGGCGTGGGCTCGTTTGTGGTGGGCTGGCTGCTTTATGATGGCCTGTGCCGCACGGCGCTGGTGCGCAGCAAGTGGTTCATTGTCATTGGGTTTTTGCTGCTGGTGGGGTTTGCGTTTTTTTACGCGCAGGTGTTCAGCAGCCGGGCGGCCTACATCCACTTCGGGGCCCTGCTGGGCACGCTGATGGTAGGCAACGTCTTTTTCACCATCATTCCGGCCCAAAAGGCGATGGTGAAGGCCGCCACCGAGGGCACGCCACTCGACCCGATGCTGGGCAAAAACGCCCTGGCCCGCTCGCTGCACAACAACTACTTCACGCTGCCGGTACTGTTTGTGATGGTCAGCAACCACTTCCCCAGCACCTTCGGCCACGCCTACCCCTGGGCCATTCTGGCGGCCATCACGCTGGGCACGGCGGGCGTGAAGCACTGGCTCAACCTGCGCGAAAAGCACCAGTCCAACGCCTGGGTGCTGCCCGCCTCGGTCGCCGTGCTGCTGGGCGTGGTATTTGTAACGGCCCCGCAGGCCGAGCCGGCCGGCACTGCCGCCGCCAGCTGCACCCAGCAAGTAAGCATGAGCCAGGTAAATCTGATTGTGCAAAAGCGCTGCATTCAGTGCCACTCGTCGCACCCGACTGACGACGTGTTTAAGTCGCCGCCCAACGGCGTGGTTTACGATACGCCCGACGACATCATTCGCCTGAAAGACAAAATTATGCAGCGCGTGGTCGTCACCAAAACCATGCCTCAGAACAACAAAACCCAGATTACCCAGGAGGAGCGGGACCAGATTAAATGCTGGATTGAGCAGGGGGCTTTGAAGTGAGTCTGAGCAAAGAAATGTCTCCCCTCCCCCGCGACCTTCCGGTTTGGAATCTGGCAGCCAACAGCCTGCGGGCAGGTACGCCCGTAGCGCTGCTGTGCGTGGTGCAAAGTACGGGCAGCAGCCCCGGCCGGCAGGGCTTCAAAATGAGCGTGACGGCCGACGTAACGGCGGGCTCCATCGGCGGGGGTATTATGGAGCATAAGTTTGTGGAGCTGGCCCGGCAGCGCCTGCTGGCCCGCGATGCTACGCCGCTGCTGCGCCCCCAAATTCATCGGCGCGAGGCAGTGGCCGACCGCTCGGGCATGATGTGCTCGGGCGAGCAGGATGTGCTGCTGTGGCCGCTGACAGCAGCCAATTTGGACACGGCAACGGCCATCGAAACCGTTTTGCAAACGGCAACCGGCGGCCACTTGGAGTTGAGCCATGAAGGTGGTTTGCAGCTTATACCAGCGTCCTACCCCACCACCGAAGCCGCCGAAACGGCGTTTTACACCTTTCGACCCGGCCCTGACTGGCAGTACCGCGAACAGTTGGGGTTTCGCGACCATCTTACCATTGTGGGTGGCGGCCACGTAAGCCTGGCCTTGTCGAAAACGATGGCGCTGCTTGATTTCGAGCTGACGGTGCTCGACGACCGCGGTGAGCTGCCCACGCTGCTGGCCAACAATGCCGCCCATCGCCGACAGGTCATTGATTACGAAGCCATAGCCGATGAAATCCCAACTGGCCCGCACCGCTACGTAGTGGTGATGACCGTGGGCTACCGCACCGATGCCGTGGTGCTGCACCAGCTGCTGGGCCGCCCTTACCGCTACCTCGGCGTGATGGGCAGCGCCACCAAAGTGGTGGAACTGCGGCACGGGCTGCGCGAAGCCGGGTTTTCGGAAGCGGCCGTGGCCCGGCTGCACGGCCCCATCGGCCTGCCCATCAACAGCCAAACCCCCGAGGAAATCGCCATCAGCATTGCCGCTGAGCTGATTAAGGTGCGGCACGGGGTTTAGCCGGACAAGGAGGAACGGGACACTACTGCCTTCGCGTGCTGCTATTCACCAGCGTTGTTGCCAGCATTGCGGGGTAGGGTGCCGTTGGCAAATTCCTCGGTGAAGACGCGGTAGCGGTCGAGAATAGAGCGGACGGAGCGGCGGAGCACCACATCGCCCATGGGACCCTGGGGCACTACCACGCCCGAGGCGTAGCCATTCCAGACGGCGTGGTTGGTCTTTACGTCAATAAAGGTCAGAAGTAGGGTGCCCTGGGTCAGCAGCAGCCGCACTGGCGAGTAGCCCTGGCGGTCGGCTTTGGGCGTGGCCTCGCTTTCGGGCACGTTACGTTTCAGCCACGTGCCAAGCTCTTCCTGGTCGAACCCGCGAAATTTCATATCGCCGGGATATACCCGAAAATTTACCAGAATATCGGGCCGACGCGACGGGCGGTAGCCCTGCACCAGCAGCCGTTGCTGAATGGCTTCGCGCAGCGTCTGGCCCAATTGGCTGGTGTCGGCGCTGAGGCCGGTGCCGGTCATGAAGCCGTAGGTGTGGTAGTGGAGAAAGTTGCCCCGGTAACTGTAATCGGACTCGACCCGCGCATCGTGGTGAGCGGTGATGCAGCCAGCCAACGCCAGCCCGGCAAGCAAAAGCAGCGTAGTGGTTGGCTTCATAGCGGAGTGGCAATTGGGGTTAGCGGACCACCAAGTTACGAATTGCTAGGCACTTATCCAAAGCGCGCCAAAAACTTACACCGCAAGCTCAACGCGCCACGCCCCCATTCCACTGAGCCTGACGGGCGGCCCGGCCGCCGGCTACTTGTCGCCAATCAGCACCTGTGCCCCGCCGCTTTTGCCCATTATGATGACCTTGGCATTGGGGGAGGTAGCGATGGCCTGCTGGGCTTTGATGGACTCGTACTGCAGCAGCTTGTCGCTCAGCTCGGTGTTCACGATGCGCTGGTAGTCGGCAATGCCCTGGGCCTCCACGCGCTTGCGTTCGGCTTCCTGCTTTTCCTTTTGCAGCACGAACTGCATTTTCTGGGCGTCCTGCTCGGCCGAAATTTTGCTTTCGATGCTGGTTTTGACCGATTGCGGGAGCTGAATGTTGCGGATGAGCAGTTGGTCGAGTTTGAGGCCACTGGCCTGAAAGTCCTTCTCGATGGCTGCCAGAATGCGGGTCTGAAATTCCTCGCGGCGCGTCGAATACAGCGCCACGGCATCATAATACACGGCGTTGTCGCGGATGCGGGTGCGCGAAATGGCCCGCACAATCTTCTCCTGGTAGTCTTCGCCGATGGTTTCGAGGATGCGCGGGGCCTGTTCGGGTACCACGTGGTAAAGCACGGTGAGGTCGATGACGACCTCCAGGCCGTCGGCCGAGAGCACCCGAATGGCATCGTCACCGGCTTGTTGGCCTTCGCCATGCACCGCCGACATGGTGTAATTCTGGGTGCGGGTGTCGAAACGCGTCACGTCCACGAGCGGATTTACGATGCTCAGGCCGGGTTGCAGCACCCGCGATTGCACCTGCCCAAACAGCGTCTGCACCCCCACCTGACCCACGCCCACCTGCACCACCGTGCTGGTGGCCACCCCTAACACCAGCAACGCCACCCCCAAAAACAACAACCCGCCCCGGAACCGGCCGAGGCCGTCGGAAATACGGTTGGCGTTGAGGCCCAGCACGAATAACAAAAACCCTACAAAAATAAAAAACATGGTGTTTTCAATTTAAAAGGCCCCGAAAACCGTGGCCCGCAGTGTAACAAATAACTCACCTGTTTTGGCGCTGAAAACCGCGCCTTTTCCCGCGCTTGGTACTTGACCTACGCTTCGTCCTCGTTGTCCGAAAAGTCCAGGTTTTGGGCCAGGGACAGCGCTTCGATGGTGATGTCTTCGAGTTCAACCAAGGCTTGGGCGTCGAGGGTGCGGGCGAAAAGGTCAAGGAGCTGCTCGCCCTGCTCGTTGACGTAAAGGTTGTCGTAGAGCTCGTCGAAAAGCTTGGCTTCGCGGCCCACGATGCGGTCGATATCGGCGGGGTTTTGGGCCTCGGTCAGGGCACGGTGCAGCAGGGCGAGCACGGCACGGCTTTCGTGGCTGTCGCCCAGCTCGGCCAGCAACTGCATCAGGGCCAAAGCAATGCCAAGGCGCATTTGCTCGAAACGAAAAGGCTGCTCAGCGGGTGGCGCGGCCCGCAGGCGGGCGTGGGCCTGTTGCATGGTAGCGCTGAGGTAATGGTCGGCGTCGGGCCGGTCGGCAAGCGCGAGGTGCAGTAGTTGTTCGTAGGGGTTCATGGGCGGGCCAAAAGTACGGAGGCTGTAGCTTCGCGGCTCCATTCGTTACCCTTGCTCGTCATGACGCACAAAGCTAAATGGTTGTTGTTTTCGCCGCTGGGCCTGGCGGGCATTGGGGCCGGGGCCTGCCTGGTGCATTGGGCCGGGGTGTTGAAAGATGCCGCCACGCCCGCTACTACCTGGGTGCCAGCCGGTACAGTGGCGCTGGTGGTCCTCAACGCGGGCGTGTGCCTGGTGGCCCGGGGCGTGCTGGAAAAAATACGGCACGAGCTGCGCGAAAAGCCCGTTGAGTAACCCAAGGGTGTAGAGTATCGCCCCGCAACGCAACGCGGCACTCCACACCCTTGAGTGGCCGGCCCGGTCATAAAAAAGACCCGGCCGGGGCCGGGTCTTTTCGTTTTCATAGCGTCAGAAGAGCGAATTTTCTATTCAGTTTTGGCTTCCATTTTTTCGGTGCCGTTCGCCACTTTGCGGCCCACTTTCTGGGTGCCGCGCTTGGTGGCACGCACTGCCTTCTTGGTACCGCGCTTCATGGCGCTGCCGGTTTTGCGGGCCACGTTGCCAGCGGCGTCCTTTGTATTTTCGATGGCTTGGCCGGTGTTGGTTTTGCCCGTTTTAGTCACAACTTTCGTCGTGCCGTTATCGCGCACCTTCACTTCGGTAGTGGGGGTAGTTTGGGCGAAGGCCGTGGCCGAGAAAGCCAGGGCAGCGAGCAGCAAGGTTACTTTTTTCATGGGGATGAGTGTCGCGGTTGAGTTTAAGCGCCTCTTACGCGGAGCGGACGCGAAGGTTTTCGGGGCCGCCTTTCTGCAATTCACTTCCACCCAAAAAGCGAGTACCCGACGTTAAAAGCCCAATCAATCAAACACCTCACGGCAGCAACAACGAGCTGTCGCCGTAGCTCAGAAAGCGGTAGTTATGGGCCAACGCGTGGGCGTAAACGCTGCGCCACGACGGCCCAATGAGTGCCGCCACCAGCAGCAACAAGGTGCTTTCGGGCTGATGAAAATTGGTGACCAGCCCCTGCACCAGCCGAAACTCGTAGCCGGGCGCAATCAGCAGGCAAGTGCGGGCTTCGAGGGTGTCGGTGCCCAGGGCGTCGAGGTGGGCCAGCAGGGCTTGCAGGGCAGCTTCGGGCGTGGGCAGGGCGGGGCTATTGGCGGGGGGCGGGGCGTAGGGCTGCCATTGCTGCACCAGCAGCGGCGGGGCTTCGGCGGCGGGGGCGGCGGGGTTTTGCAGCAGGCCTGCCCCTAGCCAATATAGGCTTTCGAGGGTGCGCAAGCTGGTGGTGCCCACGGCGATGATGGGCCGGGGGCGGTGGGCCAGCAGCTGCCGCAGCAGGGCGGCCGTCACCACCAGGGGCTCGGTGTGCATGGGGTGGTCGGCCATGCGGGCGGCCTTCACGGGTTGAAACGTGCCGGCCCCGACGTGCAGCGTCACGTGGGCCGTGGCAAAGCCCTGCGCCCGCAGCCGGTCCAGCATTTCGGGGGTGAAGTGCAGACCGGCGGTGGGGGCGGCCACGGCCCCCTCGTGGGCGGCGTACACGGTTTGGTAGCGCACGGCATCGGCGGGCGTGTCGGGGCGGTTGAGGTAGGGCGGCAGGGGCAGGCGGCCCGCCGCTTGCAGCACCTCGGCAAAGCTGAGGGCCGCCGGCTGCCACGCAAACTGCACCAAGGCCGTGCCGTCCTCGGCCGCGTGGCGGTGAGCCACCAGCGTAGCGGGCTGGCCCAGGGCCTCAAAATCCAGGGTCACGGGGCCATCTTTCCAGCGCTTGCCGTTGCCCACGAGGCAGCGCCAGATGCAGGCGCCGGTTTGCTGCATGGCGGGCTCCAGGGCAGTGTGCGGGGCCACGGGCTCCAAACAAAACAGCTCGACCACCGCGCCCGTGGGCTTTTGGCAAAACAGCCGCGCCCGCACCACCTTGGTGTCGTTGAACACCAACAAAGAGCCGGGGGGCAGCTCGGCCGGCAGCTCGGCAAAAAGCTTGTCTTCGATGCTGCCGCCCTGGCTCACGAGCAGTCGGCTGGCCGCGCGGTTGGGCAGTGGCTCGGCGGCAATGCGGCCGGGGGGCAGCGGGTACGTGAAATCAAGGATGGCAAGTACGCGCGGGTCGGGGTTCATGCCCCAAAGTTCGCGCTGGTGTTCGGTTTTTGGTATTTGGGTGTTTGGTTTTGGGTGTTCAGTGTTTGGCAAGACGAAGCTGTTTAGAAAATCAACGACGACGAAGCTGGCACGCGTTAAAAACGCGCGCCAGCCGACTTCCTAAACAGCTTCGACGAGAAAAACCAAAAATCCAAACACCCAACACCAAAAACCTTATTACAGCCGCCGGAACAACAATAAATGCTGCTGCGGCAGCGTTTCAACCACACTCACCAACTGCAAGCCAATGGCGGCCATTTCCTTGCGAGTCTGAGCAATACTCATTTTGTGGATGCGCTTAATTGGCACGCTCACATCCTCGGCGCGGTACTCTACCAGGGCCAGGCGGCCGGTGCCGGGGCGCAGGGCCTGCCGGATGGCACGGCCCATTTCGCGCGGGTGGTCGAACTCGTGGTAGGCGTCCACAATCAGCACCACATCGACGGCGGCGGCGGGCAGATGGGGGTTATCGACCTGGCCCAGCACGGGTTGCACGTTCGTGACTTGGCGCTGGGCTTTGCTTTTGGTGAGCGCAGCAATCATCTCGGACTGAATATCGACGGCCAGCACCCGGCCCTGCGGCACCCGTTGAGCCAATTGAAAGGTAAAAAACCCGGTGCCCGCGCCAATATCGGCCACCACGTCGGTGGGCTTCAATTTTAATTCATTGAGCAGCTGCTCAGTATCTTCTTCTTTGGCCCGGCCGCTACGCTCCAGCCAGTCGGCGCCCTCGTGGCCCATTACATGGGCAATCTGCCGGCCCAGGTAGTAGCGGGCAATGCCGTTGGGGTCGCGGGGCGGGGCGGTTTCGTAGCCACTGGTGTCGGGCGGGGCGGGGCTGCTGGTGATGGTGTATTGCCCGGCTACGCTGGCCGTACCAGTTTCGGCAGGAAGCTGCGTACAGGCCGAAGGCGCCAATACAACGCCCGTTCCCACCGCAGTCAGCAAAAGAAAATACCTCATATAAAACGCAAGTTCGCATATTTTTTTTGCCAAACAAAACCCGTCGCTTCGGCGTTCAGCTACTGGAGGCAAGCGGGCTGTTCGTCAGTTTAACCAGCCGATACCCAGCGCTCCACAATTTTTTTTGATTCAAAAACCAAACAAAACTCAGCACTTGCGTACTATTGCCATTCTATTCACCGAGCACTGCCTGCTCCAGTCCCAAACCCAAAGCTGCGCTTGCGCACAAAAATCATCATGAAAATTTTCTTCGCTCCCCTCGCCAAATTTGCGGCCGTGGCCGTGGTTGCCCTGTCGCTGGGTAGCTGCAACCGCGCCGAATACGCCCTGCTGCCCAAGTCGCCGGCCTACCTGGGCACCCAGGCTAGCAGCCACCGGGCCGTGGCGGTAGCCGCCCCAGCGGCCGTGGCAACCCCGGTAGCGCCGGCCGCACAGCGCCACGAACCAGAATCAGCTCGCATCACCCCGGCCCAAACCACCTTGGCACCCACAACGCCCGCCGTCGCGCTGACATCTGTTGCTTTGGTAGCGCCCGCTGCCCCGGCAGCCAATGCCTTGGTCCAGCCAACGGCCGCGAGGTCAGTTCCCAAACTTTCGTTGGTACAGACATTCCTCGCCAAAAAAGCAGTGAAGAAGATGGGCCATCTGATGGCTGCTACCCAACGCGCCAGCCACAACGCCACAGCCGCCACCAACCGCCTCGACGGCAAGCTGCGGCAAGGCCTAATATTACTGCTTATTGGCATACTTATAGGTATTGTGGGCGGGGCCATAGGTGGCTCTATCGGCAACTTGATTGGGTTGCTGGGTCTCATCATCGCCATCGTCGGTGTCGTACTGATTGTACTCTACCTCTTCGATAACCTGTAAACAAGACTTCGGAAGGCCAAAAAACCCCCGGACAGCCACTGGCAGTTCGGGGGTTTTGTTTGAAGAACAGTAGACAAGCAAACAGTCACCTTGTAGCTTACTACTGCTGTTTATCTATCTTTCACAGGAGAATCCAGAGCAGCGGGGGCGTGTTGTTCGGCTAATTGTGTGGACATTACCGCCCGCCCACCCCGCACCCGGCGGTGCCACCACACAATGATGGGCACCCCCACGGCCGTGGGCCACAAGAAGTTGATGGGAAAAGGAATGAAATGCAGACTGGTGGCCGAAAACGCCGACACCGCCGCAATGTAGCCCCCCATAAAACCCGAGATGTGGTTCAGCAGCCACTGGTTTTTGGCCCAGCGGCCGGCTTGCGCGTAGCCCCGCAGCTGCCGGGCAGCGGTAAGCGCCCCAATGCCGCCAAACACCCCCACCGGCAAGTTGCCAACCCAGAACGCATAGCCCACCGTGCCCGCAAACACCAGCAGCCCCAAGCTGGCCACAGCCCAGTCGAAAACCCCCACGCGGGCATCCCAGGCCAGGGGCTTGAGGAAGAGCGAGCGGTAGCCAAACCCCGCCATGTAGAGGCTAAAGATGGCCGTCAGCAGCAAAAAAGCGCTGTGGATGTGCTGCGCGCCCACCACGGCCGTGCTGCCCGCCACCACCATGGCCCAGAAGAATACCTGCCCCCAGCGCCGGTGCGCCCGCCCGCCCTTGCGCACGGCCAACGCCACCGGAGCCACAAAAAAACCCGTAAATCCCGCCGCAATGTGCAGCGCCCGGTTAAGCTGAAAAAAGGTTTCCATTGGAGTAGCGGCGCGACTATTACCCTGCCGGCCACAAAGATGGCACGGCAACCCGCCGGCCCCAATCCCAACTATAACCGAAGCGCAGGAGGGCACAGATGGAGTGTAGCCAGCCGCCGATGGATTGCGGTCCCGGCACAGCTACTCGGCACAGTTACCTGCTGTGCCCCAACGCGTGGGCCGGCAGGCGGGCACCTACTTTAAACTCAATCACGTCGGCCGCGCCGCGGTGAATTTTAAGGTCGATGGCCCCGAACAGGTACTCGGTGAAGTGGTATTTCAGGCCCAGCCGTTCGTAGTAAACCGTACTTGATTTGTAGGGCGCGTACACGTAAAAGCCCAGGTGCGACACCACGGCCAGCCGTCCAAACAGCAGCTCGTGGCCCACGAAAAGGCCGATTTTCTTTACGTCGGGGCGCGGGGCTCCGGCCCGGAGCGTGTCGTCGAGCTGCCCGAGCAAGGAACGGTCGTAGAAGCCCTCGGCCCCGAGCAGCAGGTTGGATTTGCGGTTCACGCGCCGCCCCACGGCCAGGGTCAGGGAGTTGACGAGGTACTTTTGGGGGTCGCCGGCGGTGCGCTGCTTAAAGCCGAGGCTGGTGCCGACGTTCAGGAAATTGGTGCCGACCTCGGCCGGCAGCACGTTTCCGGACGCGAACTGCGGGGCGGTGCGCTGCTGATGGTAGTTGAGGCCCAGCACCACGCTGGGCAGGTTCACGCCGAAGTTGGGCTTGCTGGTAGCCCCGTTGGAATAATGGTTGAGGGCCAGGCCCAGCAGCAGCCCCAGGTGCGGCGTAAGGGCATAGTCGTACTCGACCCGCAGCTGCATGGTGGCGTTCAGGGCCGAGCTGGCAATGGTGTTGCGGTGGTTGGCAACCCGGTCGTAGGGATTGGTGAGGTAGGCCAGGCCCGCCCCCAGGCGGAAGCTCAAATCGTGCTTCGGGCCGCGCGAAAACGTTTTGCTGATGTAGGGGCTGACCGCGAAAATAGACCCCACGATAGGGTTGTGAAAATCGTAGTACGTGAGGGCCAGGCCCACCTTGGGGTAGCGGTACCACTGGTGCCAGGGCGCGGCCCCGGTGGTTTGGCGCTGCACGTTCAGCTCGAAGCCCGTGGGGTGCGAAGTGACGAGGTGCTTGATGGCGTAAGTGTGTTGAAGCACGATGCTGCCCTGCGCGTAGGCTCCTAGCACCCAGGGCGCACGGGGCGCTACGGCCGCGCTGTCGGCGGTTTGGGCCAGGGCCGGGGCCACGGCCAGCAGCAGCCACCCCAGCATGGCCCCTGTACGCTTGCTTGTTAGCGAATGCCCCACTAGTAAATGCCCCATGCCGGTGTGCTGTCCATTCTTCAAAAATACAGCTTGCCGCGCCACCCAAGCCGCCTCGACGAAAAAATTAATTTTCTGCTGGCCGCAACCCTGCACCCACAGCCGACGCTATAAGGCCAGTTTCCGGTGTAAACTCACCCTTTAGCTCTTCCATCGGATTTAACTAACCCTCTTACCAAATTATTCTTTTGTCATGAAGAAAATAATTCTTTCCCTCGCCCTCCTTGCTGGCTTCGCCGGTACGGCCAATGCCCAGATGAAATACGGCGTGAAAGGTGGTTTCAATGGAGCTACTTTCTCGGGCACCGACTCCAAAGGCTCGGAGTACAAGGCTGGCTTCGCCGCCGGGGCCTTCCTCAATTTCCCTATCAACGAAAATGTTTCGGTGCAGCCCGAGTTCCTCTATTCCCAAAAAGGGGCTTCGGTTGACACCTATCAGGGCATCAAGGACCGCACCCTCAAAAGCACGTTGGGCTACGTCGATATTCCGGTTATGATTCGCTACACTGTGGGCGAGGATGGCACGGGTCTCTTTTTTGAAGGCGGCCCGCAGGGCAGCCTGGTGGTGAGCAACCGTGACTTTTTCCAAACGGGCGGTATCAACACGCAGAGCAACGAGAACACCGGCACCGGCGACCTCAACAAGGTGGTACTCGGCTACGCTGCTGGCCTGGGCTACCAGATTACGAGCGGCTTGAGCATAGGCCTGCGTTACACCGGAGACATTACCCAGGTGTACAAAGACGGCATATCGGAGAACTTCACAAAGGCGGCCAACCCCGGCGGTACGGGCCTGAACCCCAACGTGCGTAACTCAGTGTTTCAGTTTCAGGTGGGCTACGCCTTCGGGGGCAAATAAAACTTTTCCTTCTTCCACATTCCGCCTGCAAGGGCCCGGCATTTCGAGCAAATGCCGGGCTTTTTTGTTGTTGAACTGCCCATTAGTGCCCGCCGGTAATACGTACCGCCGCCGGGGCCTTACATTTGCGCCCGCAACCGAACTTAGTTTTTCGATTTTTATGCACAAAACCCTACTTTCGCTGGCGCTGGCGCTGGCCGCGCCGCTGCTAGTTCAGGCCCAGACCAACCCAGAAATTACGCCGCCGGCTGCTACCACGGCCGCCATGCCCGCCGCCACCGATGCCCCCGCAACCGACGCGCCCGATATGAGCCAAGACCTGACGGTGGGCTTTAAGGTAATTGGCGGCGTAACGACCTTCATGGGCAACGACGCTGACGTTTTGAGTCGTTCCATCGGCAACCGGGTGGCCCCGTTCAGCACCATTGGTACCCAGCAGCGGGTGCTGCCCACGGGCGGCGCGGGCTTCACGGCCAACCTCAAACTGGGCAACAAGGGCTGGCAGACGCAAACCGAGCTGCTCTACATTTTGCGCGGCGGCCAACTGCGGGCCGACACCTACGTGTCGGATATTTATCTGCACTACGTAGCGCTGCCAGTACTGGCCCGTTTCCAGCAAAACCGCCTTTACGCCGAGGCAGGCCCGCAAATCAGCTACCTCATCAGCGCCCAAATTGAGCAGAACAACCAGCAGCTCGGCGCCACCCTCACCGACGACGCCAGCAGCAACCGCAGCGTTTACAACGAAGTGGAGTGGGGCTACGCTGCCGGCGTGGGCTACCAGTCGAAGAGCAACATTGTGGTGGGCGTGCGCTACAACGGCAGCCTGCGCCCGCTGCTGCCCAAGCAGGCCGGCAACGAGCTGAAAGTGTACAACGCTGGCATCGAGCTGCACTTGGGCATTTTGTTTGGCAAGAAGCGCACTGTGGCCGCCGCCCCAATGGCCCCGGCCGGCGGAATGTAAAACATTCGTCCGTTTTCAGTCATCAAAAAAGGCTCCTGCTGACGCGGGAGCCTTTTTTGTGGGCAATTCAATGGTCGGGCGAATTGCCCGAAGGGCTTCGTCCGGCCACTGCAGTTTGAACGGCTTGCGTCAGCTACTCGTCGGACGAATCGCCCGCAGGGCTTCGTCCGACGAGTGGACGTAGGCTGCCCCGGAACAGCCCCGAGGCGAAGCTGCCACGAGCCGTTCAAGCCGCACTTGTAGGACGAAGCCCTTCGG
>JANXUO010000312.1 GCA_025356245.1 Hymenobacter sp. | reverse complement strand
CGTTCGTAGAGCACGGCCCCGCGCCGGGCACCGGCGCGGCCGGCGAGGTAGGCGGGCAGGCGGGTTTCCATTTCGAGCAGCAGGGGCGTGGTTTCGCGGGCGGCCAGTTGCGCGAGGGCCACTTCGGCGTCGTGGGGCGGGCTGACGGTGTACCATTCCAGGGCCAGCACGAAGGTGCGCAGGGCGGGCAGGTCGTCGGCGAGCAGGTTGGCGGCGAAGGCCACGCCCTGGCCGGTGGCCAGGGCGTTTTTGCGGATTTGTTTGACGAGGGCCGCGATTTCCGCAGCGGGCAGCAGCGGGCGCAGGGCCTCGAAATCGGGCAGGCTGTGGTTGGCCAGGGCGCGGTGGCGCAGGGCGGCGGGGCAAAGCTTCGGGGCCGTGGCGGGCGTGAAGGTGGCCAGCACGTAGCTGGCAAAGCGGTCGGGCCAGGTGGCGAAGGCCGTGGTGGCGGCGGCCAGCAGCGCGGGGGCGTTGGCGGCGGTGGCGTAGTGGTGCAGCAGGCGCTGGGCCACGGCGGCATCGGTGGGCAGCAGGGCCTCGGCGGCGGCCACCCAGGCGGCGGGGTCGGCGGTGGTTTCGGCCAGGCGCAGGTGCAGGCGGGCGGCGGTGGCGGGGCCGAAGCTGGCCAGGCGCAGCAGCTCGGGCAGGCGGGCGGCGGCGGCCGGCTCGTCGGCCAGGGTTTGCAGCAGGGGCAGCCAGCTTTCCTCGAAGCCCGGCCAGCGGGCGGGCGGGTTGGCGAAGTAGGCGGCCAGCCAGGCCAGGGCGGCGGCGGTTTCGGCGGGGGGCAGCACGGGGGCCAGCAGCACGGCGGGCCAGTCGGCGGCGGCGGTCAGGGCCTCGTGCCAGCGGTGCAGCGCCTCGGTGCCAAAGTTGTCGAAGCTACCGTAGGCATCGTCGGCGGGCTCCTCGACCTGGTAGATGGCGGCGCAGGCCGTGGCCCAGTAGCGCAGGGCCAGGGCCAGTTGCCCGGCGCGGGCGAGCTGGCCCAGCTCGTCCACGAAGGGTGCCAGGGCCTCCTGCACGGCCGCGTTGAGGACCTCGTTGTCCTCTTCGTTGTAAAACTCCTCCTCGTGGTCTTCCCAAAAGGCATCCCCAAAGTCGAGGGTGCTGAGGACGTCGGTGAGGCGCTCGGCGAGGTTTTTTAGCGGGTCGGGGGCTTTGCTCGGGGCCTTTTTGCTGGCCTGGGCGGGGGGCAGTGGGGTGCCGAAGGCGAGAAACTGCCGGGCCAGGTCGTCGTTTTTGCCCAGGGCCTGGCGCAGAAAATCGAGCTTGAGGGCATCGGGCCAGGCAGCCCAGGCGGTGGCGATGGCCTGCGGCAGGTTGTTGGCGGCCGCCGGGGTTGGGGCTGCGAGGAGGACGCTGCCGTAGGTGTCGAGGATGGCCAGGCCCAGGGCCACGGCGTGCTTGCAGATGCCCTCGAAGGCGTAGGGGCAATCGCAGCTGAACTCCACCTCGCCGCTGGCCAGCCAGGCTTCGGTGTGGTAGTTGGAAGTGCCCCGCACGCGGGCGCTGAAGCGGGTGGGCGCGGGGTGGCTGAGCTTTTTGACGGCCCCGGACTGCCAAAGCTCATCGCCCCGGTCAAAAACTTTGCTGGTGCTGAGGCGGACGAGGGTTTGGCGGGTGAACACGGCGTGAGGGGGTAAATGGAAACGCAATGTAGCGGTGCCGGGTCGTGTTTTGGCCTGCGACGCGCTTACTTTGCGGGTGCCGGCTCCTCACCACCGGTGGCTCCCCATGAAACACTTCTTCCCGCTCCTTACCCTCGCTGCTGCCCTGGCCCTGCCCGCCTGCCACCGGGCCGACCCCGCCAACCCGGCGCCCGGCGCGGCCGACGTGCGCTTCGACGGCTTCAAAAACCGCTTCATTGCCAACCTGTGGCAGTACCAGCCCGATTTTGCCGCCTCCCAGGGCTTCCACAAGTACGACTCGCTGCTGCTGGTGCCCGACGCGGCCCAGCGGGCGCGGGAAGCGCAGTTTTACCAGCTGGCGCAGGACACGCTGGCCACGTTTTTCCCCGAAAGCCTGGGGCCCAACAACCAGGTCGATTTTCGGATGCTCGACAACCAGCTCCGCTCGGCCCGCTGGTACGCCGACACCCTGCGCGAGTGGCAGTGGAACCCCGCCGCCTACAACCTCGGGGCCACCGTGGGCGACCTGCTCAACGGCCGGCACTACCCGCTGGCCCGCCGCCTGCGCACCATCGGCGGCAAGCTGGCCCTGGCCCCGGCCTACTACGCCGCCGCCCGCGCCAACCTCACCGACCCCACCCGCGAGCACGCCGCCCTGGCCGTGCTACAAAACCAGGGCGGCCTGGCCGTGCTCAGCGGCCCCTTTGCCGACTCGCTGCGCCGCGCGGCCCTGCCCGCTGCCGAAAAGCAGCAGCTCACCCAGCACCTGGCCGCCGCCCAGCAGGCCGTGCGGGGCTACCTGGCTTTCCTGCAAACCGACGTGCTCAAGCGCCCCGCCCTGCGCAACTACCGCATCGGGGCGGCGCTCTTCGACCGCAAGTTTGCCTTTGACATCCAGTCGCGGTTTTCGGCCGCTGAGGTGTACCGCCGCGCCGAAGCCCACAAGGCCGAGCTGTTGCACGACATGGGCCGCCGCGCCGCCCGCCTCTTTCCGAAGTACTGCGCCGGGCAGCCCGTGCCGGCCGACACGCTGGTGCTCATCCGTCAGGTCATCGACCAGCTCACCCGCAAG
>JANXUO010000268.1 GCA_025356245.1 Hymenobacter sp. | reverse complement strand
TGGACACGATGAAGTTTTTAACGGCCGAGCTCGCTTAAATGCTGTGTTCCGATAGCGTTGGCCGTCGTCAAGGGGTTTTTGGTCGGGAAAAGTGCAAATTCTATCGAAAAAGCAGCGGCACTCCCGTTAATTCACGTAATTTAACTTCATCAAACCGACCTCTTGCCCGGTTGATATTTGGTGCTTCACCTCTCCACCCACCTTTTCTACTCCCTGCCCCATGACTGCCCAATTAGAACTGACCGATACTCTAGCCAAAGAAGTGCTGCCGACTCTGCATTTCCCGCACGACGACGTACTAAACGACGCGACCGAAATCAGCACTCGCCGCCGCGACGCCGAACGCGCCACAGCACTGGGAAATAATTACCAGGGCAAAGTAGATATCTACTTCAAAACCGCCGATGGTCAAAGCCACCGGGTGTACACCACTGTGTGGGCCACCAGCAACGAGCACATCACCCTTAAGTCGGGCACCACGCTACCCATTCGCGCCGTGGTAATGTTTGACTTCTACTAAAATTACGAATTAAAACGAATTTGGGAAATTACACGAATTATCTTTTGCTATTCCACAAATAAAAAGGGCCGCGATGCGGCCCTTTTTGGTTTTATTTATTTCCCAACAAATGATTGATTTCGAGACAGGAAAAAAACAGCTCGTGCCATCTTGCAAATTAGTTTTAATTTGAAGCTATTAGTTGCAACAGTGTGTTTTCAATCATTTCATCGACCACCGCCCCGGCATTTTGAGCAAATTCGCCGGTGGCGCGGTTGGCTACAATGGCATTTAGGCTCAGTACCTCGTGGCCCAGCAAGCGGCCCAGGGCGTAGTAGCCAGCAGTTTCCATCTCGAAGTTATCGAGCCGAAAAAGCCCTTCGGCGGTATCCTGCTGAAAGCTGCGCAAACGGTTCAGATAGTCGGCTTGGCGAAGGGGCACCCGCAATACGCGACCCTGGGGGGCATAAAAGCCGGGGCAGGTGAGGGTATTACCTATCAGCATATTGGCTCCAATCTGTTCGCGCAGCAAATCGGAGCCGCGCACGACATAAGGCGCAAACGAGAGGTCAAGTGTTTCCTGCAGCGCAACGGCGGCCTGCGTTTCGAAGCCGGTTTCCATCAGCGGGTAAAACTGCATCAGGCTATCAAGCCCCACGGCGTGCAAAGTAGCTAGCACCGAGCCCAACGGCACGTCGGGCTGCAATGCGCCACTCGTACCCAATCGAATGATTCGCAGGCTTATATGCTCTTCCTGGGGCCGTACGGTACGCGACACAAAGTCGATGTTCACCAACGCATCCAACTCGTTCATTACGATGTCGATGTTGTCGGTACCCATGCCGGTGCTCAGGACGGTGATGCGCTTGCCCCGGTAATAACCTACGTGCGTAACAAACTCGCGGTGCGTAGCTTCAAACTCCACCGAATCAAAATGACGGCTAACCTGCACCACTCGGTTGGGGTCGCCGACGGCTAGAATGGTGTCAGAGATATGGTCGGGCAGCAGGTGCAGGTGATACACACTGCCATCGGGGTTTAAGATGAGTTCAGATTCAGCAAGCATCTTTTTAAGGTCTGAGTAGTAATTTATGAATTAGCAAAAAATGGTTGCCTAAAATAAATTTAGCGCTTATCAATTTTATTTACGAATTGAATTTCCAAATAGTCACTCGAAAATCATTGTTTTTTATACGAGGTTAGTCCTTGCGCGGGGCGGTAGTGGTTGCTGGTTTTAGCATACGTGCCAGTGCCGTCGTAGGAGCGTTTGTCGGGGTGCGTGGCGCAGGGCTGGGAGCAGGCGCCTTGCAGTAGTTCGCCGCAGGCCTCGCAGATGGGCAGGTGAGCGTTACAATGCGGATTGGCGCAATTAATGAGGCGAGACGAGGATTGCAGACAGTGCTGGCAACACGAAATTATTACGGGATTAACCTGATTTACATTTATTGCCACGCGATTATCGAACACGTAGCATTGGCCGTCAAAATCTTCTCCTCCGACTTCGTGCCCATATTTGATAATGCCGCCGTGGAGTTGATAAACGTTTTCAAACCCCTGCTCAAGCAAATAGGCGCTGGCTTTCTCACACTTTACGCCGCCGGTACAATAAGTCAAAATTTTCTTATCCTTGAACTCCCGTAAACGGTCAAGTCGGTTAGGAAAATCGCGAAAATTCTCAATGTCCAGCGTCAGCGCATTTTTAAAGCGGCCCAAGTTGTATTCGTAATCTGAGCGCACATCAACTACGACTACGTCGTCGCGGTCTTTCAGCGCCTTAAATTCCTGGGGAGAAAGGTGCTTGCCTGTGCGCTCGTGGGGGCGCATTTGGTGCAGGCTGCTATGCACAATCTCGGGCTTGACGCGAACGTGCAGCTTCTGAAAGGTATGAGCGGGCACATTGTCTATTTTAAATTCCAACGCAAAAAAGCGTGAGTCGGCCTTAACAGCTGCCATGTAGGCCGCACAGTTTTCGTGGGTACCCGAAACTGTTCCGTTTAATCCTTCGGCGGCCACAATAACACGTCCCAAAAGCTCTAAATCAAGGCATAGCTGGTGATGTTCGTCCCGAAACAGTTCCGGGTTATCAAGCGGCGTATAGCAATAATATAAGAGCGTCTGATACATCGTTTTTGAGTTGCGATTTATGAGTAATGGAGGTAAAGTATTGGATGCAGATTTCAAAAAAGCTGAAACGCGTTTTAGTGAATCCGCCTTTGAAGACAACTCATAATTAATAACTCATAACTCCGCTCTACACTTTTACTGCCGGGTTGCCAAACACTGTGTGGCCAGCGGGTACGTCGGCTACGACTACCGAACCTGCGCCGACGCGGGCTTTATTGCCGATTTTGATGCCCGCAACCACCACGGCCCCAGCTCCTATGAAGGCTTGCTCGCCTATTTCGACTCCGGCACCGAGCAGGGCACCGCTGCCCAGCTGAGCAAAATCGCCAACAGTAGCGCGGGCTTCGACTACGGCACTTGGGCCGATTAGGCAACCATTGCCGATAATGGCAGTAGCGGCCACTACACTGTTGGGACCTACGTAGTTGCCATGTCCCAGCGTGGCATGAATCGATACGCTGGCCCGCTGGTGAATGGCATTGACCGGCACCGCTTCGTACTCGGAACGCAGCATTTCGGTGAGGCTGCGGCGGCTGGCGGTGTCGTCGGTGGCAACGAACACCTCGCATTTTTTGCCCAGCAGGCGCAGCAGCTCACCGTTGTCGGTGTTGCCCATTACGGGCACGTCGAGCAACTCGGTATTCTGCAGCTTGGCATCGTCGTCGAGCAGGCAGTAAACCACCACGTCGTTGGATATAAAAGCATCAAGCACCGCTGTTCCCACAGCCTGCGCACCAAGTACAATAACAGGATTTTCCATAAATTGAGCTGTTCCAAATGGGGCCTTTATGAAGTTTTTTGCGACCCCGAATAAAACGCAAAGATACAGCCGAGGCCCCGTAACGCGGGTTTTGACTCGCCCAATAATGATGTTGCCGCAATACAAAATTGTTCCTGCGCGAGTCAAAAAGCTGCGCTAAAGCACTGCCGCTGTCTTCTTGCGCAAATTGGCGGCTTCCACCACCGGCGGAAGCAGCATTAATAGCAGAAAAGGGAGCATCACCGTGCGGTAGCGCGCCAACGACCCTAGATTGGGCGTGCTCAATCCCAACAAAACGGCCAATATGAGGCAGTGCAGCCCCAACGTCAATTGCAAAGCAAATGGCATTTGCTCACTGGGCTTGCGCCAAACGCTGGCCAGCGCCACAACCAATAATATAATTAAAACACTGCTTTCCAGTGCCCCGGCCACATAAAACAGGCGCCCTTGGGTTTCGCCCAGCCAGGGGCGGGCAAGGGCGTTGAAGGCTGCCAGTGGGGCGTGTTGCGCGATGCTTGCTGGTGTAGGCCGCAATTCGGGGTATTCGAAATGAGGCCGGTTGGTGGATGCCCGCAAGTGGCGGGCGTAGATGAGCGCCAGTTGGTTGGTGAATTTATTGGGCCGAAAAGCCACGCTAAACTCCGCAGCTACCCAAGCGCCAGCCCATAGCCAGCCAAGCAACAGCAGCACTTGCGCCCAGCGCGGCCGAAACAGCCCTGCTTTTTGCAGCCCGCGCAACAGCGCCAAGCCGCCCAGCAAGGCCAGCAGCGGCGCGGCAAAAAAATAGCGCAGCTTGAAATGCAGCACAGCTAAGGCCAACATGGCAACCACCCGCACCCAGAACTTGTAGCCAATTCGCTTACTATTTGGGCCTTGCGAGCCATAAACCAAGGTAATGAACAGCGCGAAAACGCCCGCACCGGTGGCGAGCAAGGCCGTTTCCTTGTTCACGCCCGAGCCAAACCAGATGACCGAAGGCCACCCCAAAAACGCTACCAGCCCCACTCCTACCGGCCATCTGGACCAGGCCCCCGCCAAGGCCTGCGCCGCTGCCCACCCCCCCACAAACGCTCCCAGCGCCAAGTACAACCCGTTCAACCAACTCAGCCCGCCCGAAGCTAAATTTAAAACGGCCAGCACCTTCACCAAAAAAAAGGTGTTCGACATGCCGTAGTAAACGGCGGCGTTGCCGGCAAAATGCAACTCATTGCCCACGAACGATTGCCAGGCGCCCCCCGGATTGGCCCAGAGCTGCGCCGTCAGCAGTCGGGCCACAGAGCTCATATAATCAGCGTCTTTAACAAGCCGAATACTGCCAAGTCCGCCCACTAACAATCGCAGGCTTAAGCCAACCGTCAGTGCCCAGCGCCACACTGGAGCCGGCGCTTCCTGCCATTGCCGCCGTAGCCAAGGCAAGAGCCAAGCCAGCAGCAAACCGTTCATTGCCAGGGCTAAAGCAAGCTTCATCGCACCAAGCGGGGTTGCTGCACCAGCCGGGTGCCGATGGCGCAGTGCAGGCAGCGGCGGGGCAGGCAGTAGCCCTTGTTCAACGCCAGCAACCCCTGCGAGTCGGCTGCGGTGCGGTTCTCGAAGCCCAAGGCGGCGTACAAATCGGTGAATTGGTTGTGCTCGGCCGGTAGCTCGTTGAGGAGGGCTACCGCGCTTTCTACCAGCGCGGGTTGGCCGGTGTGGCGGGCGTACGCTACCCGTAGCGGCACTACTGTATTGATTATCAATAATTCGATGCTACTTTGCCCCAAGCCCGGCACTTTGCCTGGCCGGCCGGGGCGAAAGTGCTGCCGCCAATAGGCTGGCGCGGGAGCCCGAAAAAAATCGGTGAGCGCCCGCACGCTTTGGGCCGTCAGCAGAGCTTCGAACAGGGCAGGGCGGGCGTGCAACAGCCCCACCAGCTGCCCCAGCCGCACCGGCGGGAAGTTAGCGGGCCGCAGGCGCAGGTAATTCCATTCGTGTACGGCTAGCGCAGCAGCCCCAAGACCGTATTTGTGGCGCAAAAATTCGTGCTCCTGGCGTAGGTCGCGGATGTAGTCATCAGCCGCCGTCTCCTCGTTTTCAACCAGAAACCCCGCCTGCCCAAATAATAAAGCCTCCAACTGGCGTTGGTCATGCCGATGGCGGCGCAGAATATTAAGTGGCAATGCTTTGGCTAGTCGGGCCAGTGGCTCAGTATTTTTCTGAAAGCCGAAAGCAGCGCACAACGTGTGGTAGGCAGTAGCCTCCCAGTCGTCGGCCAAGTGCTGGTGCAAGGCAGCTATGGCATCCGCCTTTTGCTCAACGCGTTCCAACATAGCGCGTTCCATCATCATGATTTTAGCCAGCTCGGGCACCTCACGCAGCAAAGGGCCGCAGGGCAGGGTTGCGGCCGGTGGGGCCAGCAACAGCGCTTCGTACCGCGCAAGTAGCTCAGGAGCAATGCGTGACTCCAGGGTCAGCGCGGGAATGAGGCTGCCGTTGGTGCGAGCTACCTCAGCATCAGCGCTGCCCACCACATGCAAAATCACTTGGTCGTACTTGGCATCGGTCTGGTGGCGATGCCGCGCCCAGTCGGAAGCCCGAAGGTGGATTTCCACGGCCCCGTTCCACTCCACTGCGCCCAGTCGTAGGCGGGCATTGAGGAAATCGGGGCCGGCATCAGCGTTTCGAAGGCCGGGTTTTAACACGGTTACTTCCTCGCCGGCTGTGGTACGCAGGTCTGCCTTGTCGAAATACTGGTGCTGCCAGACGTAGTGAAGGAAATCTTCGCGCATGGTGGCAAATGTAGGAACGGAGTAGTGGTCGGGCGAATTCCGCGAAGCGGTTCGTCCGACCACTGGCGTATGCTGCCCCAGAACGACCTCCGTACGAATTGGACCGCGAGCCGTTCAGCGGGCAGTGGCCGGACGAACC
>JANXUO010000183.1 GCA_025356245.1 Hymenobacter sp. | reverse complement strand
CTCGAATCGACTGCCAAAGTCTCCAACGACATGGTATTCTACGTCACCGACCAATACGAAACCGCGTTGCCGTTCTTCGCCATTCCCCTCGGTGGCCCCCCACGCTTTCAGTACGACATCGACATGAAGATGCGCCCAAAGGATTAGGAATGAGTTTTGAATGTTGAATGTTGAGGGTTGAATGTTTTTCTTGCAAGGATTCTTACAAGGCTTATTTTTCAACACTTAACATTCAGCATTCAACATTTCATTAAAACTGCTTGTCATTGTACGAGCCGCCTTTCGAGCCTAATCCTTGGCTCGTGTCGCCTTGGGCGCTGCCGGTGTAGCCGCTTTCGTCGCCGGTGGAGCGGGGTTCGGGTGGGTGGTCGTCGGTTTCGGGGGGGCGGGCGTCGGCGACTTCGGCGCGGCCGCCGAGGGGGTCGGCGGTGGGGGCCTGGGTCACGGGGTTGGCGGCACCCGTGGGGTCGGCGGTGCCCCGGGGGCCGGAAGCAGGCTCGGCCTTGCCGGGAGCGGGCGGCGCATCGGGCAGGCCGTGGGTGGTAGAGGTATGGCCGTAGTCGGGCGTGTAGCCGGCCTGTGGGGCGTTGCCCGAGCCGTTGTCGTTGAGCAGGGGTGCCGCCGCGCGGGAAATTTTCACGGGCGTGCCAGACGGTGGCGCCGGGTGGTCGTAGTCGGCGGAGCGCACTTGGTTGCCAAAGCCTTTGTGGGTGCCGCCAAGGTGGCCTTTTTTACCAAAGTCGCCTCGGTCGGGGTCGGCTGCCTGGTTGTCGCGGTGGGCCTCGGCGGCTAGGTGCTTGCGCTCGTCGCTCAGGTCGTCGTTCGCACCCACGGGGCTCACGTAGTCGTTGCCTTCGGGCAGCGGGTTGGCCGTGCCGGGCAGGTTGGAATCAAAACGTGGGTCGCCGCCGGGCTGGCCCACGGCGGGGCCGGGGCGGGCAGCGGTGTTGTTGGCCGGCCCCGCCAAGGGGTTGCCCGCGATGTCGTTTTCTTCGGTGTTGAGGGTTTCGGGCGTTGCCATAAATGGGAGATGGTGAAGTGCAAAAAGGTGAGGCCGTCGTGCAGCACGGTGGCCCCTGGCTATACGAAGGCCGCTCCGGGCGGTTCGCAGGCGCTGGGCCGGCACGTACCTTTGCCCTTATTAACTCGATTCCCCTCCCCTGCTTCCCATGCTTACCGGCACCGTTAAATTTTACGACGACACGAAAGGCTTCGGCTTCCTCATCGAAGACGAAACCGGCGAAGAAATCTTCGTCCACCACACCGGCCTCATCCACGAAATCGAAGCCGACGACCGCGTGACCTTCCTCATCAAGGCCGGCAAGCAAGGCCCCAACGCCGTAGAGGTGACGCGCATTGTAGAATGATTGAGTGAGCGAATGAGTGAGTAGCACGCTCACTCATTCGCTCACTCAATCATTTACTCATTAATACTTTCACCACTCTTACCCCTACGGCCATCAGGCCGGGGAGCTGGTCTTGCCGCATGTACTGCTCCAGGGTGATGGTGTAGCGGCCGGGGCGGCCGAAACGCTGCCGGGGCAAGGCCCGGAACGAATGGTCGTAGAGGTCGCCGGTGCCGCTGCCCTGGGGCTCGCCGGTTTTGGCGTCCATCAGCAGCATTTGGTGCAGGCGGGCAGTGCTCTCAACGCCCGGCGGGCCGCTGAGGGTGGCCTTTACAAACAGGTTATAGTACGGGTACACCGAGGCGTTGCGCACGTTGAAATACACGTCGTACAAGGCCACCGTGTCAGCAATAGTGAAGCTGAACGTGGGCTTCTTCTGCACGTCCCACGAGTAATTAGCGAAGTCGGTGTTCTCCTCAAACACGTGGTTGGGGTCGCAGGCGCTGAGCAGGGCCAGCAGCGCAAAGCAGTACAGCAGCTTGGGCATCGTATGTAGCGCGGATTTTGCACGCCGCGTTTTGGCAGTAAATCAATCGTAACCAACCGTTCAACGGCAGCACGCGAAACAGGCGTTTCGCGTGCTGCCAACCTTATGCTTCCCCGTCGGGCCGGGGGCCGCGCCCGCCACGCCGCCGGCTGCCACCCTCCCGGGGCGCACGAGCTGCGCCCTCGGGCCGAGGGGTGCTGCCTTCGGGGTTGCGGGGGGCGTCGCCCTCGGGCCGGGGGGCGTCGCTGCCACTGCGGCGGCGGCCACTGCGGCCCCCACCATTGCGGTCTGCGCCACTGCGGCTGCCCGCGCCGCCAGCCGCCGGGCTGCCCGCTTCGCTATCGGCAGTTGGGGCGTTGCCCGCGTCGGGGCGCGGGGCAGCGGCTTCGGCCGGGGCAGTGCCGCTGCGGCGGCCGTTGCGGCCTTCGCGTACCTCGCGCGGCGAGCGGCCCCCGCCCTCGCGGGGCGCGGCACCCTCGCGCGGGGCACGGGGCGTGGCGTCCGGAGCGTCGGCAGTTGTGCTTGCGGTGGGGCCGGCAGCGGGGCGGGGCTCGCGGCCGGGGCGGGCGTTGCGGCCTTCACGAGGGGCCGCACCCTCGCTGGCGGGGCGGTCTTCGCGAGGCGAACGCTCGGACCGGGGAGCACGCTCGGGGCGCTCGGAACGGCCTTCGCGGGCAGGGCGTCCTTCGCGGGGAGCACGGCCTTCGGGGGCATCGGCGGCACTGCCTTTTTTGCGCTTGCGGCGGGCGCTGCTGGTAATTTGGTCGTCGAGGCGGTCGAGGTTCCCTTCCACAATGGCCGACACTTCGGGCTCGGGCTCCTCCTCGCGGGGGGGCAGGAGGTTTTCAATCAGCTCCCCTTTTTTGTTGATTTCGACCAGCTCTTTGACGCGAGCGGCGTCGAGCATCACCCAGTTGTTGTCGCCCTTGAAGGCGAACCACATCCGGCGGCCGAAGATGTCGGTTTTCTGCAAAAAAGCCTCGCCCCGCGTGGTTTTGAGGGGCCGTTGCACCTGCGGAATGTCCTTGAGGGCGTCGAGGTAAGCGTCCAGCTCGTAGTTGAGGCAGCACTTGAGGCGGCCGCACTGCCCGGCCAGCTTTTGGGGGTTGAGGCTCAGATTTTGGTAGCGGGCAGCAGTGGTGCTTACCGTCTTGAAATCCGTCAGCCAAGTGGAGCAGCACAGCTCGCGCCCGCACACCCCGATGCCGCCGATGCGCCCAGCTTCCTGCCGCAGCGAAATCTGGCGCATCTCGACGCGCACCCGAAACTCGTCGGCCAGGCGCTTAATCAAGTCCCGAAAATCAACCCGGTCCTCGGCCGAGTAATAGAACAAGGCGCGGGTGCGGTCGGCCTGATACTCCACGTCGCTCAGCTTCATTTTGAGGCGCAGCTCGCCCACCATCGCCCGGGCCCGAAACATGGTGCTGTTTTCGAGGTCGCGCACGGCTTGCCAGCGCTCCTCGTCGTCGGGGGTGGCCAGGCGCAGGATGGGGTGAATGTCCTTGCTGTCGGTGGCTACCTTTTTTTTGCGCATTTGCAGGCGCACCAACTCGCCCTTCAGGCTCACGTGGCCCAGGTGCCAGCCCGAGCCTACGGCCTCCACCACCACGGCGTCGCCGGGGGTGAGGGGCAGGCGCTGGGCGTTGCGGTAAAAGTCCTTGCGCCCGCCCTTGAAGCGGATTTCCACCACATCGAAGCCGGCAAACGAGTCGGGCACGGCCACGTCGGCCAGCCAATCAAAAACATTCATGCGGTTGCAACCACCGGAGCTACAGCTCCCTTTTGAGCCGCAGCCGCCCACCTTATCGGTAGAGCAGCCGCCCGAAGAACACGAAGAACACGCCATAAGGCCAGGAAAATATCTATTGTTGAAGCCGCCGCACGAGGCAGGGCCGGAAGGTTCGTAATCTAGCAAAGATAACCCGTTTGGGGGGCGGAATGGCTAGGGCAGCGGGCGGGTCAGGTCCATCACCTGGGCCACAAATTCGGCCAGGGCACGGTAGGCAGGGTGGTAGGCCACTGCAATGGCGTCCAGCAGCCGCCGCAGTCCTGAATCGGGGTTTTTGTCCTCGGCCCGGCTGTAACTTTTGAAAGCATTGGCTTCGGCCGGGATGCCGTAAGCCGCCAGGGTGGTGCCAATTTCGGTGGCGCGGGTCGCCAGCCAGGTTTCAAAAACCGGGTTCAGCGCCAGCAGCACTTGGCTGGGCCGTTGCGGGTGCTGCAAGAGGACGTGCTGGGCGGCCCCGCGCACCCTGGACCCGCCCAGTACTTGCGTAAAGGCGCTCAGGTAAGGCTGTTGGTCAAACTTGCGGTCCAAATCAACCAGCCCCAGTACCCGGCGGGCGGTACCGGGCTGCCACTGGCTTGCCATCAGGTTGCCCACGTTGCCGATGCCGTGCTGATGATTGACGAAACCCGCCCGTAGCCGGGCTTGGTTGGCGCTGTTTTCGCGCAGCAGGGTTCGCATCAGGGCCGTGTCGGCGTAACACTCCGGCACGAAAAGCGGGGTCGAAAGGTGCTGCATTCTTACGCCCCGCTGCTTGGCACAAACTCAGCACTGCCCGGCACAAACTGCCGCAGGTTGAGAAACAACTCGGTGCCGTTGGCCCGCGCCGTTATCAGTTCCTCGTCACTCAGTTGCCTGATTTTGGTTTGGTAGTCTTCGTAGTAGGCCACGAACACGGCCAACTCGGGCAGCAATTCGTCGTTGGGCACCATTTGCTCCAGCACTTCCGTGGTCAGGTAGGGCGAGTGCGTTACGACGAAAAACTGGTTCTCGCGGCTGCTCACAATGCGCTCGGCCAATTGAATGACGTATTCGGGAAACGAATGCGCCTCCGGCTCCTCAAAAAGCAGCACCGAATCGGTGTTGCTCTCGATGGCGGCCAGGTAGAAAATGATGCGTTGGAGGGTGTCGGCAATGAGCGGGTAAGGAATGGAAGTAATGACGCCGGCCGTGTTCTTCTGAATTTCGAGTTTGCCCTCCGTGGTTCGTAGCGATAAATTCAGCCCAAACGGTGTGAAAAACTGCCCTATTACTTTCTTAAAAGCATACGGCGCAGACTCAATGACTTCCAGCAGATTGTCGCCAAACGGGGGCCGAAGAAACGAGTGGTTATGTGATTTGCCGTGGACTGCCCCCTTCTGAAACGTGTATTTTCTGATTGGAAGAACGGGTTCGGGGCGACTTATTTCTACAATCGTTGCTTTTCCTTCCTTATCTACCAGCTCATGCAGGTGGTTTTTATCCCCAAAGTTCACGAATGGGTTGTCGTCCCTTTCTAATCCCCCGTTATTTCTGGGTTCCCTCTCAACAAACGATGGCGAAAGCCTACGGTGTGGCATTCCATCTCCGAATACTACTTCCACGCCCTCCAGGCGCTTCCGCAGCCGCGTAGCCCCCACTCCTTCCCCGGTCACTGTAATCTCCGCTGACCAGTCGTTGTCATAAAACAGATTCCGAATAGATTCATACCGCACCTGTCCATCCATGAATCTACCGGCATCAAAAAACATTCCGCCCAGCAAACTAATGGCTTCCAACACGTTCGATTTTCCCACATTTGGCTCGCCGATGATGATGTTCACCCGGCGCGGCTGCATCGTCACGTCCCTAATAGACTTGAAATTTTGGATGCGGAGCGTGGTGATGGCGTTTTTCATAGCAAGGCCAGTTTTTTGGTAAAAGTACAGCTTCGGCCCAGCAAAATGCCCCGCCCCGGCACCAGCGGCACCGAAGCGGGGCAAGGGCTTTTGGGGCTTGGTCGCTACGCCCGGGGGTGCCAGCCCTTGGCACCCCTCGGAAAGGGTGTCGTGCTTACTCAACGACGAGGATGCGATTGTGCCCGGTATCGACTACATACACGCGGCCAGTGGCATCCACGGCTACGCCGCCGGGGTGGTCTATCCCGGCATTGAGCACACCATCGTCGTAGGCTTCCTCACCGTGGATTAAGGTAGTCAAAAGGCCGTTGGGCGAAATCCGGCGGATGCTACTTTTGCCGGTATCGGCTACGTATAGCGTACCGCCAGACGCCAAGGCAACGGCCGTAGGATATAGCAAACTATCGTCGTTACCTAACCAACAAATGCATTCGGGACCGCAACCGGCCAGGATGCTTATTTTTCCTTTGGGCGTGACTTTATAGACGCGGCAGGTGCCGTTGCTCACCACATAGCGGGTGCCGTCGGGCGCTACGGCCACGCCGGTCGGCGATACACTCACCCCCTCGTTGGCGCATTCGTTCCAGAGCCGGAGGTCGGCGGCAGTGCTCACCCGACCATCCCGGCCGATGCGGCGAATGCGGTCGTTGCCTGGGTCGGCCACGTACAGGGTGCCGTCGGCCGCCAGGGCCACGCCCGTGGGCCTCCTAAACCGGGCAGCCCGGCCCGCACCGTTGGCAAAGCCGGCCTTGCCCGTGCCCGCCAGGGTGCTCACCCGGCCCTGGGGCGTGATTTTGCGAATGCGGTGGTTGTCGGCATCGGCCACGTACACGGTGCCGGCGGCATCCACGGCCACGCCCACCGGGAAATTGAATCGGGCGTCCCGCCCGATGCCGTCGGCAAAGCCGGCCCGGCCCGCGCCGGCCAGCGTAGTCACCCGCCCGCCCGGCGTGATTTTGCGGATGCAATGATTGTAGCCATCGGCTACGTACACGGTGCCATTGGGGGCTACTGCCACCCCAGATGGGTAGTTGAAGCGCGCGGCCCGGCCCTGCCCGTCGAGGCAGGTGGCCTGGCCCGAGCCGGCCAGGGTGCCGACGTAGCCCCTTGCGGACACGGTGCGAATGCGGTGGTTACCCGCGTCGGCTACGTACAGGGTGCCATTGGGAGCCAGGGCCAGGCCCGCTGGGTAATCGAAGCGGGCCGCCCGGCCCGGCCCATTGACAAAGCCACTTACGACGTAATTGTGAGGACCGGCCCAGTTGCTTACCCGGCCATCGGGCGTAATCCGGCTGATGCATTGGTTACCCGCATCGGTCACGTACACCGTGCCGTCGGCCCCCACTGCCAAGCCCATTGGACGATAGAAAAGCCGGGCGAGCGAATCGGGTTGGTAAGCGGCGGAAATCTTTTTGGGGCCGGCGAGTACGCTCACCCGGCCGGCGGGCGTAATCCGACAAATTCTTCTATGCCCTGCGTCGGCAACGTACACGGTGCCATCGGCTCCGAGGGCGATGCCGACAGGGTTAGCCAGCGTGACGGTCGTGTCCTGTTGCGCTTCGGTCAGGCAGCACCGCCAGCCTCCCGGCAGGGTACTGACCAGCCCGTCGGGGGTGATTTTGCGGACGAGGCTAAATTCAGTGTCGGTCACATACAGGGTACCCGCCGCGTCAATCGCCAGCCCGCCGGGCGTTCCAAAGCTGGCGGCGCGGCCCCGGCCGTCGGCAGTGCCCGCTTCGCCCGAGCCGGCCAGAGTGCTTACCTGCCCGTCGGGGGTGATGGTGCGGATGGTTTTGGAAAAGCTGTCGGCTACGTACACCGTGCCCTGGGCATTCACGGCAATGCCGGTGGGCCGGTTGAAGCAAGCGGTGGCGGCCGGGCCGTCGGTGGCTCCTTCCGCACCCGAGCCAGCCAGGGTGCTCACCAGCCCGTCGGGCTGCACACAGCGAATGCGGTTGTTGTTCGTATCGGCCACGTACAGCACGCCGTTCGGGCCTATGGCGATGCCATCGGGGTAATAAAAGCGGGCCGTTGGGCCGGGGCCGTCGGCATGGTTGCCATAGCCGCCCGCCAGCACCCGCACCCGTGGCACGGGCCGGCGACCAGTGCCAGCGGGTCGGGTCTGGCCGTGGGCACTGATAGACCACGCCAGCAGCGCCACGAGGATTGTCAGTCCCAGCTGTTTGATTTGGATGACCACAGTGAAAGGTACTACCAAAAAAACGCCCCGACCAAACCGGCCGGGGCGTCTCCTACGCAAGCAATGCCCTCCCGCCGCTTACGTTCCGGGCGTGAGCACCACCTTCACGCAGCCGTCCTTCTTGTTGCGGAAAATGTCGTAGCCGTGGGCGGCTTCGCTCAGGGGCAGGCGGTGGGTGATGATGTCGTTGAGCACCACGTCGCCGTTGCTCACGTGCTGCATCAGCTTATCGATGTGCTTGTGGGCGGGGGCCTGCCCGCCACGCAGGGTGATGCCTTTGTCGAAAAACTGGTGGATGGGGAAGTTGTCGAACGGCGACGAGTACACGCCCAGCACCGTGACGATGCCGCCGCGCCGCACGGCACTCATGCAGGTGGTCAGCACCTTATCGGAGCCTTTTTCGAGGTTCACGACGGCCTTGGCGCGGTCGAGCAGGTTGCGGTCGGGCTCGAAGCCCACGGCCTCGACGCACACGTCGGCCCCGTAGCCCTTGCTCATGGCCCGGATTTCGTCCACCACCTGCTTGGGGTTGTCGAACAAAATGCCCTCGGCGTTGGCGGCTTTTTTGGCCATGTCGAGGCGGTACTGCTGGGTATCGACGATGATGACGCGGCTCGCGCCCCGCAGCCAGGCCGACTTGGCGGCCATGATGCCCACCGGCCCAGCGCCGAAAATGGCGATGATTTCGCCGCCCTTCACGTTGGCCCAATCAATGCCCGAGTAGCCCGTCGGGAAGATGTC
>JANXUO010000155.1 GCA_025356245.1 Hymenobacter sp. | reverse complement strand
CTGCCAGATTTGGGTTTCGCCGCCGCCTTTGCCGTTGCAGGTGCCATACAAAAAGCGGCCGTTGGGCGAAAATTCCACGCCGTAGGCTTCAGGGTAGGGGCCAAAGCTGCGGGGCTTGCTGACTTTGCCCGTGGCCCGGTCAAAGTCATACACCTCGAATTTGTTGGTTTCGCGCCACAGGGCAGCGGCTACGTGCTGGCCATCGGCCGAGAACTTGAGCGCCCCGATGGCGTTGCGGCCGGGGCCAGCGTTCATGCTGCCCACGTTGCTCATCACGGGTTTGCGCGAGTCGATGCCATCGGCCGTGACGAGGTAAGTCACGAAGGCGTTTGAGTTCCAGCGGTGGGCCAACACCCAGGTATCGAGGCCGTTGGCGTGGCGCACGGCGGCCAGCTTTTCGGCTACGGGTTGGATGAGCAGGGCGTTTACGCGGGGTAAGTCGCCGAGGCCTTCCTGGCGGGTCATGTCCACGAGCGAGTAGCGCAGGCCTTGGGCCGTGCCCTGGGGGGCCACCGTAAACACGTAAAACAGGTTGCCCGAGCCGGGGTCGGGCACGATGAGGGCCGACTGGGTGCTACTGCCACTGCCCATGAGCTTGGTACCGTTGGGCATGGGCTGGTGCTGGCGGTTCCAGACGGTTTCGCCGTTGGTGTAGAACAGCAGCTCGCCCCGGCTGGTAGTGGCCACGGCGCAGCCCTCAAAAGTCGTCATCTTGCCATCGCGCAGCGGCTGCGGACTCCCATCGGCGAAGCTCAGCCCGGCCTGCTGGCCGAAGTACCAAAGGTCGGTGAGGCGTTGGGCCTGGGCACTTAGTGTAACGAGCAATAAGGCAAAAAAAGGCAGGATTTTCATGAAACAAAAAGGGTTGAACGAAAACTCCCCTCCTCAGCCGAGGAGGGGACGTTGCGGCGCAGCCGAAACCGGGGTGGTTGCCGCGTTGAACGGCTCGCGCAAATGACGTTGAACGGCACTCACCACAAAACGGGTAACAAATAAAGCGCCGCCGTGCTCGTGTGTTGCCCGGTTGCTGTGTTCCTTGGGCAGCACACGTTCCAACCACCCCGGTTTTGGCTGTGCCAAAACATCCCCTCCTCGTCTGAGGAGGGGAGTTCTACCGCCCTGCGCCTTTGCCATCCCATGGCACGTGGTGCTGCTCAAAATACGCCCACCCCGGAGCCAGCCTGCGCCAGAAAGCGGCGTGCTGGCTGTTGGCCCGCGCCGCCAGGGCTTGCTCGGTGAGCGGAAACGGGAAAATATGCACCGGGATAACCTGCTGCCCGGCTGCCCGCGCCGCTACGGCCAGCAGGTAAACTTCCTGAATGCCCGCGTCGGTGATGGGCAGGCAGCCGATGGTGACGTTGGAGCCGTGGATGAAGATGTCGCCGCCGGGGTCGGGCTCGCCGAGGGCGCGGTCGGCGGCGTTGGGGTAGTCGAGGCCCAGCGAAAGCAGGTAGTTGCTGTCGGGGTTAAAGCGGTTGATGGTGTAGAAGCCTTCGGGTGTTTGCGCGTCGCCGGCGCGGCGCTTGGGGCCGAGCGTGCCCGAAGTGGCCGCCAGCGGGTAGGCGTGCAGCAGCTCGAAAGGGCCGCCGCCGTCGCAGTTGCGGCCCCACACTTCCAGCGCCAACTGGGTTTTGATGAGACGAAAAAAAATTTCCAGGTGCCGAGGGTCGAGGTAGTGGGGGCGGAGGCGGGCCAGTACCGTGGGCCACGCTACGGCCTGCGCCGCCCGTACCTTCGCAAAGCGCAGCTGGGCCGCCCAGATGGCGGCCGGGGCGGTGGTAGCGGCGGGGCTGGCGATGGGGGCGGCGGCCGGAGCTGCCGGTTGGGCCAGGGCCGGAACCGCGCCCAGCTGCAACGCCAGCAGCACCGGCGCGGTCATTCTACGATAATCAAACATCCCTTTGGGCACCGCGTTTGGAAGTCGGCTTTGCCCCCAACGAAGCACCGGGCGGCGCTATTGTGGGCACCGTTGCCAGCCCGTCATTTTGCCACCCAAAAAACCAGACACCAGCTACTTCAACCATGCAGCTCGCCCCTCTTTTTGCTTACCTCAACAACCTCGCGCGCAACAACAACCGCGAGTGGTTTCAGGAGCACAAAACGGCCTACGACCAACTCCGGGCGCAGTTTGAAACCGACGTGGCCTGGCTAGCGGCCGAGCTGGCCGCCCTCGACCCCGCCCTGGGCCTGCTGGAACCCCGCAAGTGCATGTTTCGCATCAACCGCGACGTGCGTTTCAGCCGCAACAAAGACCCCTACAAGGTCAATTTTTCGGCCTATTTCACCACCAACTCCGACAAAAAGGGCAACGCGCCCGGCTACTACCTGCAACTTGGCCCCCAGGGCCAGTCGCTTATCGCCGGGGGCCTCTACGAACCCGAAAAAGTCCAGCTCAGCGCCATCCGCCAGGAAATCGACTACAACGCCGACGCCCTGCACCAGGTGCTGGGGAGCCTCGCCTTCCAGCGCTACTTCGAGGGCCTGAGTGGCGAACAGCTCAAAAAAGCCCCCGTCGGCTACCCCGCCGACCATCCCGAAATCAGCCTCCTGCGTCACAAAAGCTTCGTGGCCGCCCATTCTCTCACCGACGCGCAAGCCCAGGCCCTGCCCGATTTTCGGGCCTACGTGCTGGACGGGTTCCGGGGACTGCTACCGTTGTGTCGGTTCCTGCGCGAAGCTGTTTAGAAAGTTGGGTCAGGGGGTAGAGACACAATATTTTGTGTCTCTCGTTGAACGACTCGCGCAGATGACGTTGGCGTGAGCCATGCCACGATTTCGTTCAACGAGAGACACAAAATATTGTGTCTCTACCTCAGCTACACCAGCCCCATGTCCGCAATTATCGCCCGAATTTTATCCTGGGCCAGCCGGGTTGCCAAGTCGTAGTCCACCACCGATTTCAACGGCTGTTTGACGCTGAAGTAGAACTTGATTTTGGGCTCGGTGCCGCTGGGGCGGGCCGAAATTTTGCTGCCGTCGGCCAGAATAAATTGCAGGACGTTGGAGCTTTCGAGGCCGGTTTCGGCGACGGTGCCGGCTAGTAGGTTGGTAATTTTGCCGGTTTTGTAGTCCCGGATTTCCACCACCGGCAGGCCCGCGATGGCGGCGGGCGGGTTGGTCCGCAGGCCGGCCATCATTTCCTGAATTTCTTCGGCCCCGCGCATTCCCTTCTTTGTTAGGGAGATGAGGTCTTCGAGGTAGAGGCCGTAGTCGGCGTACATCTGCACCATTTCCTGGTACAGGGTGCGGCCCTGGTCCTTGGCCACGGCCGCCATTTCGGCAATCAGGGCGCAGGCCGACACGGCGTCCTTGTCGCGCACAAAGTCGCCGAGCAGGTAGCCGTAGCTCTCCTCGCCGCCGCCGAGGTAGGTTTCGCGGCCTTCCAGCGTGCGGATGAGGCCGGCAATGTACTTGAAGCCCGTGAGGGTTTGGTACGATTTGGTGGCGTGGCGGCGGGCAATGTCGCCCAGAATTTCGCTCGTCACGATGGTGTACACAATGTAGTCGCGTTCGGTGGCCTGCCCGGCGCGGTGCCGGGCCGTGAGCAGGTAGTTGGTGAGCAGGGCGGCGGTTTGGTTGCCGTTGAGCAGCACCCACTCGCCGGCGTTGTTTTTGACGCCCATGCCCACGCGGTCGGCGTCGGGGTCGGTGGCCAGCACCAAGTCGGCGTCCTGGGCCTGGGCCTGGCTGAGGGCCAGTTGCATGGCGTTTTTTTCCTCCGGGTTGGGCGACTGCACCGTGGGAAAGTTGCCGTCGGGCGTGGCCTGGGCCTCAACAACGCTGATGTTGCTGAAGCCAAATTCGCTCAGCAAGCCCGGCACCAGCGTGATGCCCGAGCCGTGAATGGGCGTGTACACAATCTTCAAATCGTGCTGGCGCTGGATGGCGGCCGGGTCGATGCTCAGCTGCTTGGCGCGGGCAAAGTAACGGGCGTCGATGTCGGCGCCAATGCCAATTATTTTCGAGTTATCCGCCGCAAACTTTACTTCAGCAACGGAGGTGATTTTATTGACCTCGGCAATGATGTTTTGGTCGTGCGGAGCCACAATCTGGGCGCCGTCGTTCCAGTACACTTTGTAGCCGTTGTACTCCTTGGGGTTGTGCGAAGCCGTTATTACACAGCCGCTTTGGCAGCCCAGCTCGCGAATGGCAAACGACAGCTCCGGCGTGGGCCGCAGCCCGTCAAACAAATAAACGGTGATGCCGTTGGCCGAGAAAATGCTGGCCGCAATCTGGGCAAACTCAGGGCTGTGGTTGCGCGAGTCGTGGGCAATAGCCACTTTAATTTCCTGCCCCGGAAAGCACTGAATCAAGTAGTTGCACAAGCCCTGGGTGGCCATGCCCAGCGTGTAGCGGTTCATACGATTACTGCCCGGCCCCATGATGCCGCGCAGGCCGCCGGTGCCAAACTCCAGGCTGCGGTAAAAGGCATCGGTCAGGGCTTCGTGGTGGCCAGCGACTTGCATGGCGCGGATGGTGGCCTGGGTATCAATATCGTAAGCGGGTGTCAGCCAGCAATCAACGGCGGCTTGAATTTCGGGGGCGAGCATTGAAATGTTGAGTGTTAAGGGCTGAATGTTAAATTAAAAATGCAAAGTAAGTGAACGCGGCCCCTGCCCGAAAATGGCAGCTTACCAAGCACCCCATAATTCAACATTCAGCCCTCAACATTCAACATTTTTTTAAAGATTGCCGCGTAACGCCTGCTCGCGCTCGATGGCCTCGAACAGCGCCTTGAAATTGCCCTTGCCGAAGCTTTTGGCTCCT
>JANXUO010000121.1 GCA_025356245.1 Hymenobacter sp. | reverse complement strand
CAGGCGGTACGAGTCAATCGGCCCGGCCCCGTAAATCGCCCCGAAGCGCCGCCGGTAGTCGGCATCGCCGTTGAGCTTGCCCAGCAGGCTGCCCAGGGTTTCGCCCATTTCAATTGGGTTCGTGAAGGGGGCGAGGGGCTGATTTTCCAGGTTCGAGGCGCTGCCGTCCCACATCAGGCCCTGCCGCCAGCGCAGGTTTTGCAGGGCCGGCGAGTTGCGCGTACTCAGTTGGTTTCCGATGCCGTGGCTCAGGGCATGGTCGGCGTTGGCAAAGGCCGCAAACTGTTGGTGGCACGAGCCGCACGATACGGCGCTGTCCCGCGACAGGCGCACGTCGTAAAATAGCTTGCGCCCCAACTCAAACGTCGCCTGGTCGGGTGGATTCTGGCTGAGGCCGTACACCATCGCCGGAAAATTGGCGGGTTGTGTGGCCCCTGGCAGCAGTTCCAACGGAGCCACGGCTTCCTCCGATTTGCTGGTACAGCCGCCCAGCAACAGCCCGCCCAGCCCCCCGGCCAGCAGTCCCCACCCAATAAACAACTTGCGAAGATGCTGTGGCATAGATTAGTTGGCGCGAACGGCCGTGACCGTAAACATGGAATTGGTGCCCGGTACGTTGCGGTCGGCGCTGCCGCTGTAGTTGTTGGCCACCCGCCCGGCCTCCGAGCCGCCCACCGCCACCCAGTCGGGGCCGAACAGCACCGGGTACGAAAGCTCCGGCTTGCCGCCCACGAACAGCCGCAGCAGGTCGGCCCGCAGGTTAAGCACGGGGGCATGGCCGCCTTTTATCGGAATTACCGCGCCGCCGGGCAGCGGCGGGGCTACCACGCGCAGGTTGTTGGGCCGCCGGAAATCCCCGATGTGGTAGGCTATTAGGTGGTCGGTGGTTTCGCCCGAAGCCGGGGAGCGCCCTTCTAGTTGCAGAAATATGTAGCCCTGGCTCCAGGTCCAGAACATATAGTTGTCGGGCGATAAAGCCCCGGTTTGCGCCCCGGCGGTGTTGCGGGCTTCGTCCACCCCAATCAGGAACGACAGGCCGGTGTAGTCGCCCACCGGAATGCTGTCCAGCACGAAGTGCTTGCCATCGCCGGGCAGCGGGCCGGTAGGCCGCTCCCGAATCAGGAAGTAACTCTCGGGCACGGTATATTCGCTGCCATCGGCCCGTCGGAGCTTGAAATTGGACAGGTAGAAATTGAATTTCTCCACCGTGAACGGCTCCCCGGCCGGGCTGGTGTAGGTGCGCGTGTCCAGCACCAGCGGGTCGGCACCCACTACGTTTTCTACGTCCACCGTTAGCGTCCCCATAGTGGCCGCCGGAGTTACCGGTGTGGCCGGAGCGACTGGCCCGTCCTTGTCCTTTGAACAGCCGTTGAGTAACACCATCCCGAAAAATGCAAGCGGGAGAACTGTGATTTTTACGTACTTCATAAGACGGTAACACCAGTTAATCAAACCAAAGGGAGCTGTGCCCGAACTAACGGAAAACCCCAGCATTAGGGAATAAACAAAAGTACCGCCCGGAGTTTTCGCCCCCCGTCCCGGCCCTTGCATTATTTCGAGGCCGTAAACCCGCGCAAGCGCAGCGAGTTGGTCAGCACCGACACCGAGCTGAGGGCCATTGCCCCGGCCGCAATCATCGGCGAGAGCAGCCAGCCGGTGAACGGGTACAGCAGCCCGGCCGCCACCGGAATGCCCAGCACGTTGTAGATAAAGGCAAAAAACAGGTTTTGTTTAATCGTGCGGATGGTCTGCCGCGAGAGGTCAATGGCCGTCACCACCCCCTGCAAATCCGAGCGCATCAGCGTGATACCGGCCGCTTCCATTGCCACGTCGGTGCCGCCGCCCATCGCCAGCCCAATGTCGGCCTGTGCCAGGGCGGGCGCGTCGTTGATGCCGTCGCCCACCATCGCCACGGTGCGACCTTCGGCTTGCAGTTCCTTCACCTTGCTCGCTTTGTCGGCGGGCAGCACCTCGGCAAAGTAGCGCGTGATGCCCACCTGCCCGGCCACCTTCGCCGCCGTTTGGGGGTTGTCGCCGGTCATCATCACCACTTCAATTCCCAGCTTTTGCAGCTGGGCTATGGCGGCGGCCGAGGTGTCGCGCACTACGTCGGCCACGCCCACGAGGGCCACGGCCTGCCCGCCCACGGCCACGTACAGCACCGTTTTAGCCTGGTCCAGCAGCTGCGTCGCCTGGGCCGTCAGCGCGTCGGAAAGCGTCACGCTTTCGTCGGCCAGCAGGCGGCGGTTGCCAATCAGCACGGCCTGCCCGCCCACGGTGGCCGCCGCGCCCTTGCCTTCCACCGCCCGAAAGTTGGTGATTTCTGGGGCCGTAGCTTCCATTTTGGCCACGCCCTGGGCATCGGCATAACGTACCACGGCCTCGGCCAGGGGGTGTTCGCTCAGTCGTTCCAGGGCGGCCACCAGCGGTAGTAGCTGCGCGGCGGT
>JANXUO010000119.1 GCA_025356245.1 Hymenobacter sp. | reverse complement strand
CCCGCCGCGCAGCTCCTGGATGGCGGCCTTCAGGTCCTTGTCGTTGAAGCCGGTGTCTTTAAGCAGCGTGGCCACGGCATCCTTGCCGCCGAGGATGCCCAGCAGCAGGTGCTCGACGGACACGAACTCGTCGCCGAGGTCTTTCATGGCCGCGTTGGCGCGCTGCACGGCGGCGGCCGCGTCGTTGGCGAAGTAGGGCGAGCCGCCGCTCACCTTGGGGTAGGCGGCCACAATGGCATCGAGCCGCGGCGTGAGAATGTTGAGGTTGGCGCCCAGCTTGTTGGCCAGAAACGAGAAGACGCTTTCGTCGCTCTGGAAGAGGCCCTTCAGCAAGTGGCCCGTTTCAACGGCCTGCTGCTGGTTGCCCCCGGCTATTTCGGTGGCCTTCTGCACGGCCTCCTGCGCCTTGATGGTGAAGTTTTTAAAGTCCATGATTGCTAAGGTCGTAGTGGGTGCTTCGGGTGAGGAAGTGGCTACGAAGGGACTAGCAAATGGGGTGCGAGGGTGGATTTTCGGACTTTTTGGCGGAAAATGCAATTTGAGCCGTTTTTAGAACGACAAAATTTCAGCCACCGTTACCGCTGCTCAGCGGCGAAGGCTTATCGGCGTCCATTGTTTCGGGCACGATGTACAGCTCGCGGAACATCTGCTCCACGCTATTCATCAAGTCCGGTTCTTTGTTGGCGTTGTTTTCCAGGAAATAGGCGCTAATGGCGGGTAGCGCGTGGTGGGTGAAGTCGATGGAATCTATGAACGTGGCAACCGATTGGAAGTACACCCGAAACCGTTTGGTCGTCACTTTGCTTTCGCCAATCAGCGCTTCGCCAATAAATCCGGCCGAAGCCAACGGGTCGCGGCGACATATATCGGCAAATACCCGCAGGCAGGTACTCAGAATGCGAAATGCATCGCCATCATCCACCAGCAATTTAAATCGATTAGGCGAGTTTTTGAACGCCAGCGGATAGAATTTAAGCACGTAAACGTGGTGATTGTATTGCTCGGCCTCCACTACATACCGCCGGTTTTTGCGGGTGCGAAACGTGTAATAATGTGTACAAACCAAAGGGCCGCCTTGTTGGGACGGCCCTTTGCGATACGTAAACGGGTAGCCTTCGCCCGGCTGCCGCGTTTCAGAGAAGGTAGGCGTAGGCATTACGGCGTACTTTTTTCAAATCCTCCACTGAAAGCGTTTCAAACTTGAACTGCTTGGCGTACTCCCGCGCCTGGGCCAGCCGCTCCTCCTTGCTCAGTTTAGCGGCCGGGGCCGCAGTTGGCTTGTTGTTGTCGGTGGTGCCCATTGTTTTATATTGTGCAATAATGGTCGGGTTGCTCTCGCTACCACGAAGATACTAAGAATGATTCAGCAAATGGCCCGTTTCGACGGCCTGCTGCTGGTTGCCCCCGGCTATTTCGGTGGCCTTCTGCACGGCCTCCTGCGCCTTGATGGTGAAGTTTTTAAAGTCCATGATTGCTAGGGTCGTAGTGAGAACTTCGGGTCAGGAAGTTGGTACGAAGGGACTAGCAAAGGGGGTGCGAGAGTGGGCTTTCGGACTTTTTGGCGGTGGAGACGAAACTCACGTGAAAATTATCTGCCAACATATCAATAAAATTATCTATTATCTATTACTTCCGATTTTGTGACAGTCTTCGTCTGACCACCCCAAACCCAAACATCCTTCCACACTTTATCATCTCCATATGTCCCCATATCCAATTCCATAAGGTAGTGGTACATTGAGTAAGAACTTGAAAATGTTCTTCTCCACTCGTAAATATCTCTTGTCCGACTATGTAAAAGTCTAACTCCGTATTCCATTGTCCAATCAGAAGAGCCATCGGAGAGGACCAATGTGTTGCCTTCCTCAATAAAAACACTTGTTACCTTAGGCAGAGTTTGACCTGAATTACCTCTACCGTCTCCGAAGGTAAAACTGTACGGCTCTATTCTGGACAAGATACACCCTCCGTGTGCATCGTAACAGTCTAATAGCAAATCATTGTTCTTTATTTCTGCATTTTCACCATATAGTTTCTGCACAATTTGGTTTTGATGCTCATCTATTGGTTCAGATGGGAAGTCGAGCAACTTAAAGTTATGGAAAGTAAAACACGTGTCGTCACCACCAAGATTAAGACAATTATCGCCAGATTTAGAGCCGATAGTAACCGAGTCGCAAACCAGAAAAGTTAAGTTAGGTATGCTATCAGTGTAAAAAGGCATCCTGCCTTGCCTCCTTAAGCATACTACGACTTTACCGTTTCTACAATCAATATGTTTAGCTTTATCATATCTAACAGATGACAATAATATGTCATTGCCCGCGAAACAGGATAATCTGCCAATTTGTGTTAATTCACTAATAAAATCCGATGACAAATTGCTGACACCGGAGAAGGTTAGCAAGTCGATTTCCTGTTCCTTAATATTATGGCAAAAAGGATTTCTCTTTTTGCTAACACCAACATACTGTGCGTTAGCTTTAAAACCATAGTCAGAATAAAGAGAAAGTATGCAATTCACTTTTGTTTTTTTAAAATTTAAGCTTTTTTATACACTTTCTTCATGGTTTAGAAGTGCATAAACTATGGCACAACGTAATTGATTATACTTCCATTGCAGCTTGAACGTCAGCTATTGTTATGCGCGAAGCCTCCCTATTATTTAAAAAGTCAAGCCCATTTTTTAATTTGGACATCTTAACATTTATTTCGTGCATAGCTTGTTCGCCAAGTTCAATTGAATTTGAGCTGTGTAGATTAGAATTTTTAGAATTTGTCAAAAGTGCAAAGGTTTTTTGCAATTCTAAGAGCAAAAGCTCATTAGTTTGCAATGCATTACTAAGGACGTACGTGTGAAAATCCTTTTCTTCTTGTAACATTGAATTGTTTTGATTAAAATAGTTGATTGGTATTGAAGCAACAAGATAAGGCAGAAATTTCACTTGCTTAGGGTCCTTGCAGTTGATATTGGTCTGGATACTGCTACCGGCACGGCGATTAGGTGCTGGCAGTTCAATGCTTTTGTCTTGAGAACAACACCGAAGCCTCCGTTTCTCCCGGTGCGCCAGTTCCCAGCGTTCGGGCGGGCAGCGGGCGCGGGCCGGAGGAACTTATTAGCGAAACTGCTATTGTATCAAAGCTGATGGTTCAAACCAGTTACAGAGAAGCCTCAGTTTCTCTCAGCGGCGGCGGGCGGGGGCGTGTAGGGTGGACGGCGGTGTTACCGGGCATCCTCGTACTCCTGTACCCAATCGGATAAAACCAGCGTGGGCGTATCAGTAAAGTGCTTGGTATTGTGCGTAACCAACGTCAAGTCGTGGGCAATTGCGGTTGCGCCGATGAGCAAGTCAAAGTCATCCACTACGCGGCCGATTTTGCGGCGGCGAGCTTTCTCTTCGGCAAAGGTTTCCTTGGTCAATTCGATGGATAATTCCTGCCCATCGAACGCTTTGCGCAATATTTCCACGTTGCGCCGGTTGGCTGCTTGCCGTGCCGGGTCGCTCTTGGCTACCCCGAAAAGCAGTTCAATGATGGTGATTTCCGAAAGAAAGCATTTTTCGAATCCAATGGCATCCACTTTTCCAATCAGCCCAAACTCGCCTTTCATGTAGTGAACGCAGATGTTGGTATCGAGCAAGTAGCGACTCATAACTCAATATCGGGGCGAGTGCTTTGCCGTGCTTCCCGCAATTGGCGGTTCAATTCTTCTCCGCTTTCCTCCGACTGCCACGCGCCAAATAGCGACCGAAACAGACGCGCACGCTCGGCCACGTCGGGCTTAGCAGCGGGACTAGGCGTATCGGTCACTTTCACCCCTAGCCGCTGAGCCAAGCTGATGAGTTCCCGTATAGCGGATTCATTACTCGTTTCGAACAATAGAGTATGTGGCTGCATGGAGCAAAGATGTTGGTTCATTGCGAAAATAGCGCTGTGTACGCAAATAATTTCGCAGAAGCAAGTTACGCAGAAGCTCCCGTTTCTCTTAGCGGCGGGGGCGGCGGGTGGGGGATGGGCTGGCCGTGGGGCGTTGCCGTTGGAGAGAAGCTGTGATATCGTTCCAGCGCCGGGAGCGGCGGGCGGGGGGCGTGGGGCAGAAGCTGTGGTATCGTTACAGCGGCGCGGGCGGCGGACGGGGGCTATTTGGTTTCGTCCGACGATTCCTTCGACTGTTCGTCTTCGTATTCCTGCACCCAATCCGCCAATACTATGCCGGCCATGCTCAAAAAATGAGCGGTGTTATGCGTAACCAGCGTCAGGCGATGGGCTACCGCGACACTACCAATCAGCATATCGAATTCGCCTTGCAAGCGACCCAAGCGTTTTAGATGCGCTTTCTGTTGGGCGTAGGATTCCAGTGAATCGGAAATAGGCAGAATCCGCTCATCAAACAGCATCAGAAAATCATCCAGCCGCTGACGGTTTGCCAATTGGTGAGCAGGGGCACTGTTGGCAACGCCATAAAGAAGTTCGGCTACGGTCAACTCACTCAAAAAGCAATTGCTGATTTTGGTGCTCATTAAGCGGGTAGCCAACTCGTATTTGCCGTTGATGAGGTAAACGCGGATGTTGGTGTCTAACAGGTAAGCCGTCATAGGTTTACTTCTCGTGGGGCATCACGCCTGGAGCCGTAAATCTGGCTCATCAGGTCTTCCTCCCCTTCTTCTTGCTGCCAAGAGCCGAATACTTTATTGAGCAATTCGTTTTGCTCTTGCTCCGACAAGGGAGCTTTTCCAATGAAATGTTGTACAGCCAACGGGCTCCGGGACTCTAATGCATCGGTTTTCAAAAAATGAATAGTCATTTCAGGCAAGTCCTTTAGCTTTCGCATAACGGAAGCGGCTTGCTCGTCGGGAAACTCTAATTCAAGGGCTACTCTCATGTTATTAAGCTACGCAGAAGCTGCCGTTTCTCTCAGCGGCGGGGGCGGGGGGCGGGGGCGTTGGGGGTGCAAGATAACACGAGCGCTTACTTTAGCGGTTGATGGGCCACTACACCGACGCACCCGAAGACAACCTGCTCGGCCTGACCGACCGCCGCCTGCTCGACGAAGCCGAGGCCGAAGGTGTCATTAGAGCCGAAAACTTCCTCTACGACCTGCCCGAAGAAACCGACTTCACGGTGGCGCTGCTGCTCGACCTGCACCGCGCTGCTTTCGGGCGCGTTTACGAATGGGCCGGGCAGTACCGCCGTTCCAATCCCAACGTGGGCAGCTTCCTGCCGCCGCCGTTTCAGCAGGTGCCCACGCTGCTGTACCAGTTTGCCGAGGAGGTGCAGCACCGGCAGCAGCTGGTGGGCACCGAAGCGGAACTAGCGGCCTTGCTGGCGTATGCGCACCATCGGTTTGTAGCCATTCATCCGTTCACTAACGGTAATGGCCGCACGGACCGCCTGCTTACCAATTTTCTGGCCTTTCGGCACGGCTATCAGGAGCTGGCCTTGTACCACCGCGCCGCCGGTACCGACCGCGAAGCATATCTAACCGCCATCAAAGCGGGCAACTCCGGCGACTACCGGGAACTGGAGAAGCTGATTAGCGCGCAGCTTCGCCAGTTTGGCGAGTAGCTTTTGCGGCGCGCTCGGCTTCCACTTTTTCGTAGAGGGCTTCGAGCCGCTCCATGGGCACGGTCTGGTTTTCCAGCGCCATCGTGCCGTACACCGAGCGCAGCATCATGCGCTTCACGAAGGAAGCGTCTTGCAGTTGAGCGTAGCGTTGGCGGAAAGTCATGGCGGAAAAACGCGGGGCGTGCGGAAATGGTTGGCGCCTGCTAAAGTAGCTAAGAAGCTTCTGTTTCTTCAGCGGCGGGCGCGGCGGGCGGGGGCGTTGGGTGCCGTTGCGGGGCAAATGTACCTTTCTTTTCGCTGCAAGCACAGCGGTTGCCAGCGGTTGGGCGGGAAGGGGCCGCGAGCGGCCTGCTTAGTAATGCTCGCCGTACTGCGCGATGCGTAAGTACTCACCTTCCAGCTTATAAATCAACCGGTGTTCTTGGGTGATGCGACGCGACCAGAAGCCTTTGTACTTGTCGCCTTTCAGCGGCTCCGGCTTGCCCGTGCCGGCAAATGGGGTGCGGGCGCATTCCTGCAACAGGCCGTTGATTTTTGCCAGGATTTTGGCATCGGTGCGTTGCCAGTACAGATAATGCTCCCACGCGCCGGGTGCCCAGCAAATGGTTTTATTCATTGGGCAGCAGGTCGTGTACTTCGTACTGCCCGCTTTCGAGCTGCTCGATGGCGGCCAGCACCCGGGCCTGGTTGGCGGGGTTGCTTTCCAGGTATTGCGTGGCATCCATTGCTTTTGCCCTCACCGGCTTGGCCCGCTTCACATACGGAACGCCTCGCAACAATTCCATGAAGGCGGCGAGCATATTGTCGGGGATTTCTAGGGAAACTTTCATGTTGCTCAAAATTACGAAACGGCGGCGAAGTTCCGGCTGGTGCGCTCCGGCGCGGCGGTTGCCAGCGGTTGGGCAGGAAGAGGAAGCGGGCTACGCAGAAGCGCCTGTTTCTTCAGTGGCGGGCGCAGCGGGCGGGGATGGATGAAAAAGCCCAGCCGCAGCTGCATTTTCTGCTTCTCTACCCTTTCTACTGCGGCAGCCCCAGCAAATACAGTTTTTTGGCCTTGCCGGTAAGCCGTCCTTTTTCCCATTTGTAGTCCTCGGTTTCGAGGCCGGCCAGCAGCTGGTCCATATCATCCAGCGTGTAGGTGCGAGTGTTGGACACGGCCCCGTCCCAGGCAAAGCACAGCGGGATGACCGGCAGCAGGTACGTGAACAGCAGTTGCTTCCAGGTGAGGGGCCGGGCGAAGGGCGTGAGAAAGAACGCCATCAAAAATATCATGGGCAGCGATACCCACCACAGCGCAGTGGGCAGGCTGTTGTCGCTCATTTCGTAGACGCAAATGGCTTGCCGGCTGTCGCGGGCGTGCTGTAGAATGCTGCGGGCGGTGGTTGGGCTCATGTGGTGAAAGCTGCCCACCATGGTGCGCACTCCGGCCAATTCGGCTGGTACGTGCAGGGCGTTTACGTGCATCAGCCGATACGTCAGGGCTGGATTGGGGCCGCTGTTTATTGCGGCTGCCACTTCCCGGTCCGGGTACAGGTCGGTCAACGTCAGATTCAGTTACTCGCCGCCAGGCTGGGCCTGCAGCGCCCGAAACACCTCCCGCATGGGGCCACCTCCGCCCGAGCAAAGGTCCACGATGGTGTGCTGGCCGGTATGCCGCAGGGCTTTGGTCAGTAAAGCCGCAATGTCGGCGGGGGTGCCCAGCAGGTTGTGCATCACCACCATCAGCCGGGTCAGGCAGGCGCGCAGCCAGTGGGGAAACCAGGGATAATCTTCCAGTTCAAACAGCTGTATGCGCTTCATGGTACAAAGGTGTTCTTTTTCAACGAGCACCGCGCCGACAAATGAATAAACCTGCCGAGCTGCGATTCCGGCCCGGCAAGCTACAGGCAAGTGGGAGGGGCAGCGTAGCCAGGTAGCGGCTGCGGCTATTGCTTCACCAGCTTCTGATGCAGCACCGCGCCGGTGGGCAGCGCTACCGTCAGCACGTACACCCCGGCGGGCCAGTGGGCGGTGGGCACTTGCAGGCGGCCGTCGGCGGTGGGTTGCGCGGTGGCGGGCACGACGCGGCCCAGGGCATCGCGCACCGTGAGGGTTGCGGCCCCCAGGTACGGGCCGGCCGCGAGCAGCACGTGGTCGGTGGCCGGGTTGGGCAGCAGCAGCAGCGGGGCGACGGGCGCAGCGGCCCCGCCGCGCACGGGCAGCAGCTGGCGGAGGCGGTAGCGGCGCAGGAAGCGCCAGACTTCGCGACTGGCGCTGATGTCGCGGTTGGTCACGCCGATAGTGAAGGCGGAACCCGGCCAGGTGTGGCCACCACCGATGATGCGGAAGTGCTCGACTACGCTGCCGTTGCGGCCGCCGCCCCACACGCTGCGCTCGGCGGTGCAGCCGTCGGCAGTGTTGATATCGGGCACGGCCGTAACCACTGGCGTGGGGTTGCAGCCGTTGCGTTGCACCCAACTGTTGAGCAGCGCGGGAATGGCCACGAATTGCAGCCCCGTGCCGCCGGGATAGGGCACGGTGCCGTCGGCGGTGCCGTGAATTTCGAGTACCGGTACCGGGCGGCCGCTGGTGCAGCCCGCGAGGCGGCCGGCCGTCATGCTGCCCGTGACGCTGGCAATAGCCGCGATGCGGTTGCCCAGCTGGCAGGCCAGCTCGTAGCTCATGAAGCCGCCGTTGCTCATGCCGGTGCTGTACACCCGGTCCAAATCGACGCGGTAGCGGGCGGCCAGCGTATCGATGAGGGCCGAGAGGAAGGCCACGTCGTCCACGCCGGTGCCGCGGGTACCGAATGTGTTCCAGAAACGGCTGTTGTTGGCATCTATAGTGCCGTTGGGATGCACCACCAGGAAATTGGCCGTATCCGCAATGGCGCGGAAGTCGCCGTAGTTTTCCTGCTGTACGTTGTTGGAATTGTAGCCGTGCAGGTTCAGCAGCAGCGGCACCGCGCCGGTGGTGCGGGCGTAAATGGCCGGAATGTAGAGACGGTACTCACGCGTGAGCCCGCCCACCTGCACGGTGCGGACCCCGGTGGTTTGGGCGTGCAGGGCGGCCGGCAGCGCCAGCAGCATAAGGGCCAGCAGGTGCCGGCAGCAGACAAACAGGTTTCGCATAACGAAAGAAGAAGTAGGAAAGCCGGAGTGCCGGGTAGCAGCGGCTACTCCGGCCGCGATGTTTAGTAGTTGTTGCGGGGCAAAGGTTGCACGCCGCTGCGGCTTGCGGGGCACGGGCAGCGCAATCGGCCCGACAACACGCACCTCAATATCATTCTTTTACCGCTGAGCTGAACGGGTAGCCGTTGCTTCCGACTGGTGCCGGCGCGGCGGGCGCAAGGCCGTGCTCACTAAAAATACGCTCAGCGCTTGATACCCAGGCTGTCGAGGCGGTGCCAGTAGCGGCGGGCGTTGCGTTTGTGGGCGGCGTAGGTTTCGGCAAAGTCGGAGAAGCCGGAGCCGTCGGGGCGGGCGCAGAAGAAGAGGTTTTCGCTGCGTTCGGGCCGCAGTACGGCGTCCAGGGCCGAGGGAAAGGGCGTGGTAATGGGGCCGGGCGGCAGGCCCTTGTGGCGGTATGTGTTGTAGGGCGAGTCCACTTTTTTGTCCACGTTCAGCACCCGTTTGCGGGTGCCGAGGCCGTGCAAGGGCCAGAGCAGCGTGGGGTCGGCTTGCAGGGGCTGGCCCCGGCGTAGGCGGTTAAGGTACACGGCCGCAATGCGGGGCCGGTCAGCGGGCTGGGCGGTTTCGCGCTGCACGATGCTGGCCAGCACCGCCACCTGCACCCGCGAGAGGCCCAGCGAATCGGCCCGCGCTTGGCGGGTAGCCGTCCAGAAGCGCCGGTGCCGGGCCGCCACGGAATCGAGAAACACCGGGGCCGACGTGTTCCACAACAGCCGGTACGGGCCGGGGATGAACATCGCCCGTATCGTGCAGGTATCGAGGCGGTAGCGGCGGCGCAACCCGGTGTTGTCGTTCAGCAGCAGGCTTAGCTTGAAGGAGTCGGCTTCGAGCTGCAGGCTGACCTGCCGGGGCAGATTTTCGAGGTAGTGAAACGGTTTCAACTCAAACGCCACCGTGTCCTGCGGGCCGATGGCGAGGCGACGCAGCAGCGCGAGGTTGCCCAAATCGGGGTCGAGGCGGTAGCGGCCGGGGCGTACTTGGCTGGAGTAGCCGCCGCGCCGCGCCAGCCAGGCAAAGGTGCCCGGCTCCAGCAGCAACTGCTGGCGTTGCAGTGTGTCGAGCACGGCGTCAAAACCGCTGCCGGTGCGGATGTAGAGGTAGGCCGCGCCCTCGGCGCTGGGCCGCACATTAGGGCGATACGCCACGCGGTAAGCGCCGTAGGCCAACAAAAGCAGCAACAACGCAAGGCTTACAAAAGCGGCAAGACGCATAGAGAAATCAAGTAGCCGAGTGACCAATGGCACACAAACGACCGCCAACGCGCCCAACCCGCACCCTAGCCCAGTTCGTCAGCCGCGCCAGCGGCGCATCCGTTCCATCCGTTAAATCCGTTCGAATCTGCGGTCTATGCGAAGGGGGCGGCTAAGCTTTCGTACGGGTGGCCGTGCGCGTCGGCCGTTTCGCGCAGCAGCTGCTGCTGCCAGGGGCGCAGGGCAGCCACCGTGCCCAGTTCCAGCACTTCGGCGATGAGGCGGTTGCTGAGCACCATGTTGGCCAGCACGGCGCTGTGGTCGGCCACGAGGTGGGCTTTAAGGGCCAGCAGCAGGGTTTCGCGGGCTTCGGCGCGGTGGGCGGCGGGGCCGCTGAGGCGGCGGCGGAAGCCCGGCCCGCGTCGCTCGCCGGGCAGCGGACCGTCGGGGGCCAGCTCGGCGGTGGCCAGGGCCAGGAGCTGGCTGGCGTAGGGCTCGCGCTTGAGTTCGGGGTGCAGGCCGTTGGTGTTGCGGAGCTGGGTGGTGGTGGTGAGCGGGCGGCGGGCAAAATCGGCCACCGCCTCGTTGCTCATGACGTGGTAGGCGGGGCGGTCGAGGGTGCGGGCCACGGTATCGCGCAACATATACAGCTCGCGAAACATGGGCATTTCGTCGGGCGTGATTTTGAACTTGCTGGCGTTTTTGGCCCAGGGGCGGGTTTCGTCGCGGCCGAAGCGCACGGTTTCGAGGGCGGCATTTTCTTCCTCGGCCCAGTGGGCGCGGCCCATGTCGGCGAGGCGGTTGGCGAGCTTGTCGGCCAGGTCGAAGAGGTAGATGACGTCGTTGGCGGCGTACTCTTTCTGGGCCTCGGTGAGGGGCCGTTTCAGCCAGTTCGACTTCTGCTCGCCCTTGTCCACGGCAATGCCCATCTCGTCCTGAATGAGCCGCCCGAGCGAGATGTTGTTGTCCTCGGCGGCTAGCATCGAGAACTGCACGCTGGTATCGACAATGTTGCGGCAATGCACCCCAAACAGCTCATCAAGCAGCAAGATATCCGACTTGCAGGAGTGAAATACCTTGGCTACGGCCGGGTTGCGGCATACTTCGAACAAAGGTTCGAGGCCGACGGCCATGTTGGGTTCGAGGGGCAGCGGGTCGATGAGGTAGGCTTCGCGGCCGTCCCAGACCTGCGCCAGGGCCAGGTGGCGGCCGTAGCGGTAGCGGTTGTCGTCGAACTCCAGGTCGAGGCCGATGCGCGGGCAGGTGGCAAAATGGGCGGCGGCGTCGGCAATGGCGGCGGCCGTGGTGAGGTAGTGGATAACAGGCTTCATTGGTGCGGTAAAGGTACGGGCAGGCGGTGCAGATAGTGAGTGGTGGCGCGGGGCTGTGCCCCGTGCCGCAGGCTTCCGGCCTGCAATCGTTGAACG
>JANXUO010000036.1 GCA_025356245.1 Hymenobacter sp. | reverse complement strand
AATTTCTCGGCGATGGTCTGGTTGTACACGTCCTCGGTGCTGGCGGCCGGCGCGTCGAGGTAGGCCCGCAGCTCGGTATTCTCGAAGAACACCACCAGCAGCAGGTGGTCTTTGGCCAGCCGGCGCAGGTAGGGCAGCTGCCGCTGCATCCCGTGCAGGGTTTCGAAATTGGTAAACAGCATCAGCAGGCTGCGCTGCTTGATTTTGGCCCGCACCGTGGCGTAGAGCAGCTCGAAATCGGTTTCGAGGTACTTGGTTTTCTGGCGGTACAGTATTTCGAGGAGCTTGAGCAGGTGACCGGGGCGGCGGTCGGCTGCCAGGGCAGCGCCGGGGCGGTTCGAGAAGGTGAGCAGTCCCGCCTTGTCGTGCTTGAGCAGGGCAATATTGCTCACCACCAGCGTGGCGTTGATGGCGTAGTCGAGCAGGCTGAGGCCGGCAAAGGGCATCCGCATCACCCGGCCCTTGTCGATGAGGCAGTACACTTGCTGGGCGCGCTCGTCCTGAAAATGATTCACCACCAGGCTGTCGCCGGTGCCGGTGCTGCGGCGGGCCGTGGCTTTCCAGTTGATGGTGCGCGGGTCGTCGCCGGGCACGTAGGGCCGTATTTGCTCGAACTCCATGCTCTGGCCCACGCGGCGGATGCGCTTCACGCCCACTTCGGTGAGGCGGTTGTGAATGGCCAGCAGCTCGTACTGCCGCATCTGCAAGAACGACGGGTACACCGGCACCACCCGCTCGGCATCGCAGCGAAACCGCCGTCGCAGCAGCCCCAGCGGCGAGGCCGCGTAAATATTGAGCGCTCCAAACGCGTACTCGCCCCGCTTGGTGGGCCGCAGCTGGTACTTGATAACCTGGGTTTCGCCCGGCCTGATGGCCACCGTAAACAGCACGTCGCGCCGCTGAAACTGGTGCGGTATCTCGTCAATTACCTCCGTCGAAATCAGGAATTTATAACGGTTTTCGATGTAAAGCTGCACGTCGTTGTCCGAGCCGTTGGCGAGCTTGTCGCCCATAGCGCGGCGGCCAAAAACAGGGGCAGTTTTGCCCTGACTCGGGGCGTAAAGCAGCAGCGCATCGAGCAGCGCCAGGGCCACCGTTAAGCCCAGTAGCAGCTGCATCGGCACCCACAAAATGGGCAGAAAAAATGCTGCCATCAGCCCCACCACAACAGCGGCAAGCAGCGCAAAAAAACGAGGGGTGAGAAAAACAGACAAGGCAGAAGGAGACGCTGAGAGCCTGTGTGGGCTGAAAAGCAAGCCGGGGCCAGCAACAACCCGAAGGTAGCGCGTGGCACCACAACCCAGCGCCAAGTCAACCTAAAAAGCCCCGCCCAAATTTTTGGGCGAGGCCATCGTGTATGTTGATTTTGAAACTAAATTGCGGCTTTATCCGGCTGGTTTACAGCTGTTGAAGCCGTAGCACCCGCTGTTGCCTCCCCTGTTGCACTACTAGGTAGTACAAGCCCGCTTGTGGCGTAGCCAACGTCGGCAGAGATAGTTGCTGAAACCCTTCGGCGGCGGTAAACGTGTGCCTGAAAACCTCCCGGCCCAGCGCATCGCGCAGCGTGCAAGCCACCGGGCCGGCCGCCGGTGCCACTACCTGCAAAGTGGCCGACTGCCTGAACGTAAATGGATTAGGGTAAGCACTAGCCGTTAACTCAGTAATCTTGCCGCCGCAACGCATCGTTTGCACGGCTGAAAAACGCGATTGGCCCGAAAAATCTACTTGGCGCAGGCGGTAGTAGAGCAGGACGCCCAACGACTGGCCAAACTTGGTGTCCAGAAACTGATATTCGGTGCGGGTGCTGGTGGTGCCGGCCAGCCGGCCCGCTTCCGCAAATGCCTGGCCGTCGAGGCTGCGCTCCACCGCAAAATAACTGTTGTTCAACTCAAGGGCAGTAGCCCATTAACTGCGGAGCTTGCCCCGACCAGCGGGCCTCAAATTGCGTCAGCTCCACCGGCAACGGTCGCAATACGGTGACGGTGGTATTGCGGTTGGTTGAGCAGGCCCCGGCCGTACACGTGAGGGTGTAAGTGGTGGTGCGAGTGGGCGAAACCTTGAGCGTGGGATTGGTGCCCACCATGGTACCGGCCGCCCCGCCCGTGCGCCAGGCAAAGGTTGCGTTCGACAAATTGGACGAGGCAGCCATGGTTACGGACTCACCAAAGTTGATAACCGGTGCAGCCGGTGCCACAGTGGCGGTTTGGGCGGCTACTGCCACCGCCACATCCTTGAAGCTGGTGTTAGCGCACCCGGCGGGGTTGTTGGTACTAACGCGGTAAGTGCTGCTGACCGAAGGCGCTACCGTGATGGAGGCCCCCGTGCCCACCGCGCTGCCGCCTAATGTCCAAGCATAAGTAGTGCCGGCAATGTTGGTGGCCGCCGTAAGTGTGACCGGGCTGTTGGCACACACGGCGGTAGCGCTGCCGCTGGCTGCAAGCGTGGGCACGGTTAGCGTAAGGCGCTGTTGCGTATTGGGGCCGCAGGAGTTGGGTGCCGTCACGGTGTAGCTTGTAGTGAGGGTGGGGGACACCACCAGCGTACCCGCGTTGGTGACAGTGGCCAGGCCAGGCGCTGTCCAAGTGTAGTTGCCGTTGCTCGAGCCAGTGGCCGTCAGGGTCGAAGGGCTACCCTGGCATATTGTAACAGGGCTGGCGCTTACCGCGAGGCCAGGCGTCAGCGTCAGCGTAAACACCTCCGGTTTAGGGTTGTTGCAGGTGATGGTGCTGGTAAGAGTATATTTGGCCTGCGTTGATGTTGCCAGCAGATTAAAGACATAAGTGCCACCAGCTGCTACTGTTACCGGGCCCTGGGTTGTGGTAGTGGAGCCCGATTGGGACTGCAAGGTCATGGTGCTGGCCGAAGCTGAGAACACACTCAGCACTTGCGTAGCACCGGCAACTGGCGGACAATACGCTGCTGATGCACTTCCCGCGCCATTATTGGTGGAAGTGGTAGCCGTAGCGCTGCCCGACGGATAGGTCAGGTCATAACGCCCCGAGCACTGGCCAAATCCAGCCAGTGGCATGCCCAACAGGGCACAGACGAGAAAAATGTACAATTTTTTCATGGCTGGTATGAATTTTAGGGTGACGTTTGTAGCAGTGGTAAGGCGACTCAACAAGCCTAATGTGTTTCGTATTGACAAGTAGCGGTTTGCATAAATTTTCGTTGAGTTGAAACTGGGCCACTAGCTAAGTTGATTCAACAAATATATGAAAATTTATGATATAATTATGATAACAATATATTTTGCTTAAAAATAGATTTGCCATACACAAAAAAAGATAAGTGCCCAAATTCTTAAAAGAATTGAAATTTGCTCCATTCTGAACACGATTTCAGTCGTGTTTTCTGTATAAAAAACACACGGCTAAGGCGTTAGAGGCGAACTTTGGGTGCAAAGTGCTTTTCAATCGGAGGCACCGCCGGCCAAAGCCTTGCGGTACCCATTGTCCAGGCAGCAGAATTCAAACAGCTTGCTTTGTTAAACAAAACACTGATAATTAATAAAATAAAAATATTTTTTTTATAATATAAATAAAATAAATTTTTTTATGCAATAGCTGCCGAATGGGTGGACGTAAAAGCAACAACGCGACACTTCGCGCCTGTTCGTGTGGAGATGACCCACACAAGCAGACGCGAAGTGTCGCGTTGTTAGTACCATAGCAGCCTGCTAATTGCAGCTTTCTATCAGAAGCAGTCTAGCGCAATTAACAAGCTAAAAATCAGGAAATAATTTACATTAATTCGGCGCTTACCGTGGCACCTCCACACTCTGCACAATCTGTTGCACCACCTCGTCCGGGGTGCCGCCTTCCATCTCGCGCTCGGGCGTGAGCATGATGCGGTGGCGCAGCACGCTGGGGGCCAGGAATTGAATGTCCTCGGGCGTCACAAAATCGCGGCCCCGCAAGGCTGCCAGGGCCTTGGCACTGTTGAGCAGCGCCAGCGAGGCGCGGGGCGAGGCCCCGAGGTACAAGGCCTTGTGCGCCCGCGTCTGGCCCACCAGCCTGGCAATGTATTCGAGCAAATTGGCCTCTACGCGCTGCTGGCGCACTTGTTGGCGCAGCTGCCGCAGGTCGGCGGCGCTCAGGATGGGGCGCACGGCCGACAAATCGGTGCTGCGCGCGCCGGCGTGGTGGCCCTGCAAAATCTGCACTTCCTCGGCCGTGCTGGGGTAGCCCACGGCCAGCTTGAAAAGGAAGCGGTCGAGCTGGGCTTCGGGCAGGCGGTAGGTGCCTTCCTGCTCGATGGGGTTTTGGGTGGCCAGCACCAAAAAGGGCTCCGCCATGACGTAGGCGGTGCCGTCCTGGGTCACGGTGCGTTCTTCCATCACCTCAAACAGTGCCGATTGCGTCTTGGCCGGGGCGCGGTTTATCTCGTCAATCAGCACCACGCTCGAAAAAATTGGCCCGCGCCGAAACTCAAACTCGCCCGTGTTCTGCCGGTACACGGCCGTGCCCAGTACGTCGGCCGGCATCAGGTCGGGGGTGAACTGGATGCGGCTGAACGGTACGTCCAGGGTGCGGGCCAGCAGTTTGGCCATTAAGGTTTTGGCTACACCCGGCACGCCTTCCAAGAGTACGTGCCCATCGGCCAGCAAGGCCGTTAGCAGCAACTCCAACAGCTCGCTCTGCCCCACTATTATTTTGCCGATTTCGCGGCGCACGGCCTCGGTGCGCTCACCGAGGTGGGTAAAATCGGTGCGGGGCGCGAAGTCGGTTTCGGGCGTCAGGTTTTCAGGTTCCATGTGCTTGGGTTATGTTTTTACTAAGTCCTCATCGCGCTTCGCGCTTAAAATCGTTGAGGGCGCGGCTGATGGTGGCCAGCTCGCGGTCGGTAATTTGGGGGGCGGTGCGGGCAAAGTTTACCAGGCGCAGCAGCTCATCAATGCGGGCGCGGCCGAGGCCCGCCTTCTGGCTGAGGCGATTGCGGAAGGCTTCGTCGGTAAAGTCAGGGGCCGTTTCGTGGAAGCGGGTGCGCAGGTAGTCCAGAAAGAGGGCTACTTTTCTTTCAGCTATGGGGCCGTGACTACCACCCTGCCGGTAGAGGCCGGCCACGGTGCTGGCAAAAAGCAGCGTCGTGTTGGGCAAGGGCTTGATGGTGGGAATGATGCGCTGCCGGCGGCGGGCCGCTACCAGCACCAGCAGCATCGCGCCTGCCAGCAGCACGTACCAGGCCAGGCGCAGGGCCTCGCTGTCGAAAACAAGGCGCAGCAGCGATTGGTCGCCGCTGCGCCCGCGCTTGCCAAACTCGTCCCACCACACGGGCCGGGCGGGCAAATAGCGCAACGCCCCGGTGGCAAACCCTTGCGTAGCAGGCCGCAGCATAAAATAATTGGTGAAGGCCAGCGGCACCGAGCACAGGTAAAAGTGGCCCCGGCCAACGTCCAGACGCACAAACACCGGGCGGTTGAGCCCGTCCACGGCCAGCACGCGGCCGGTGCGGGGCCGCACGAAGCGGAAAAACTGCCCCGAGCCGGGCGGCAGCCGGTAGCGCGGCCCGGCCAGCGCCGGGTTCAGAAAACGAACCGTTACCGAGTCGCGGGCGGCCAGGGCGGCGCGGGCGCTGGTGTCGGGCAGCTCGGTGCGCAGGCCCAGGGTGTCGCCCAATTGCTGCGGCTCGGCCCCAAAGTCTTCGGCGGCGATGAATACGTCGTTGCCCAGCCGTGCGTATTCGAGTAGCGCCTCGGTGTCCGGCTTGCTGGCGGTAAAATATTGGTTGATAATAAGATAATTGCCGCGCAGGCCAGCGCGTAATCTCGGTGCGCTGGTCGTCAGGGCACTTGCTGAATTGGCGGCGGCCTGCGTTTTTTCGGCCAGCGTGGCAGACTGTCGGGCGGTGTCGGGCGCAGTGGCGAATGTTTCGCTGTCGGGGCCAGACTCTTCTTCCGATGCTACGCTGTCGGTCCGGCTGTCTGTTGTTGAGTTTGACGTGTTATCTTCTTCAGCATCAGCTGTTTCATCTGCCTCGCTGCCCGTGAGGTGCGCGTAGATGGACACCCGCAGCTCGCCCACCGAATCGGTGCCGACGAGGCGCGGGAGCTGGTCGTAGAGCACGAAGGTGCCGTAGGGTATTTTATCGACGTTGGCGAAGCTCTGGCGCCAGTCCACGGGTTTGGGGCGGTTGTATTCGAGCGCCACAAACACCCCAAACAGCAGCAGCAAGCCCAGCACGTACCAGCGAAACGAAGTCATTTTTAGGAGCTGCTAGGGGTCAATCAAACAAAACGACGGGCGGGGGCCACTTGCTGGGCAAAGGTGCGCTGCCCCTGCCGCACCCGCGCGTACTGCCCCGCGCTAAGGGGCCATTCGCCGTACCACACGTACTCAAACTGCCGCAGAATTTCGCGAAAGGCCGGGCGCAACGGGCCACTCTCGGGCAACTCGCGGAGGTAAGCGTGGTTGGTCTTGTCGGGTTTCCAATCGATTAACGCTTTGTCAGTTAGTGCTTTCAATAATTCGAGGTAGCCCAAGCGCACGGCCAGGCGCAGGTTGCCGGCGGCTTCGGCAGCAGCCAGGCGGTCGGCGAAATCAACTTCGTGAATGTTTTCGGCCTCCGTCTCGTAGGCCAGGGCTACGCGGCGCGGGCCGCGCCCCAGCAAAGCCGTCAAATCGACTTGCAGCAGCTTGAGCACCACAAATACCCCGGCCACCACGAAGATGGTGTAAATAATCCAGCGCCAGAAATGCGTGTAGCTGCGTTGGTTCAGCCACTCAAAAATATGGCTAAGCAGCTGGTTCCAAAAGGCCGCGAAGGGGCTGCTGCCGCTGGCCACCTTAGCTTCGACGTACCGAAACGCGCGCTGGCCCCGCAGCTCAGCCAAGCGTTCGGCGTCGGCGCGGCGCGGGGGCAAGGCCGTGCTACGGTCGGGGGGCAGGCCGAGGCGGGCCGCCGGCGCGGCAGCGGGCAGCGTGGGCACCGGGGAGGCCGTCGGCACCAACGGCACCGTGGGATGCTGGGCCAGGGCGGGTGCTGCCAGCACCAGCCAGCTTATCAGCAGTAGGTAAGGTCGCAAATGGGTTTTCAAGCGAAAGCAAAAAGAATAACAGGTGTACGGACTTAGTATTCGCCTTCCTCGTCGGCCCGGTAGGTCTCGTTGCGCACCGTGGCCGTGGCGGGCAACAGCCCAATTTGGGCAACCAACTTGCTCATGCCCAGGCCATCGTGCCGCTCCACTAGGTTGAAGTATTGGAAAGCCAGCGCCAGCAGCATCACCGGGTACACAAAAAGCTGAATGAGCGAGTACAGGGCCGTAACAACAACCATCAAAATTGGCGATTCCTGCGTGGCGATGTGCAGCAGGCCCTGCACGCCGCCCGAGAGCGCAACCGAAACCAAGCTCAAGGCAATCACCAGCATGTAAATGAGCATCACCATCACTAGCAACAGGCCAAAGGTTGACCACCACTTGCCTTTGATGAGGAACAAGCACCGGCTCAGGGTAGGGCCGAAGCCGGTGCCTTCCAGCACTTTGATGACAAAGTACAAGCTGAGCACTACGCTCAGGTAAACGCCGGGAATGAAAAGCACCAGCATAGCCAATGCCGTCATGATGACCACCGCCCAAATCGAAAAAAACGTGCTGATAAACTGCTGCTTTACAACCGCCCACACCTGGGCGGGCGTAACGTCGGGGGCAGGCAGGCCGGGCAGGGTGGCCGGGCGCTCGAGGCAGCAGCGCAGGTACCCGTACACCGCCAGCACAAGCAGCGCAAAAAACGCCGTATTCAGGGTGATGCTGAACCAATAAAACGGCTGACCTAGGTAGGCGCCGTACATCTGCCGCTGCATTCCCCACACCCCCGAGCTCGTTTGCAGGGCTTCCTGGACCGCTCCGGTCAGGCGGCTGGCTCCCAGCACCTCCACAATGGAGCGCAGCAGCGCCGCCGGCACCACCAGCGTTAGCATCACCCGCGCCAGCGGCCGGAAATGCGCCCGAATAAACTCGAAGGTGGCCGAGATTTTTTGCCCGAAATCCCGTTCCTGCCGGAAATCTGCTTCATGGTCGAAGGTGTTTTGCATGGGTGAGGCAGTGCTACAAAAGGGTTAGGCTGAATGCAATGGTTTTCTCTGACGTTTCATGGGGGCTAAATTTTGGCGGCGGCTAACCCAACGTCGGACCGCCCGGCAGCATCAATGGCGGCCCGGCGAGCCGCCCAAGTCATTTACCCGCCGCCGGAGCTGCACCGGGTACCAAATAAAATACCAGCCAATAAATGCCGCCGAGCCGCCAATAATCAGCAGGCTGGCCGCAACGGGCATCTCGGTGTGCCGGGTCACGAAGCTTTCCAGGAAGCCCGCGATAAAGAAAATAGGCACCAGCCCCAGGGCCAGCTTCACGCCATCGCGGGCGGCGGCCCGAAACGAGTCGCGGCGGCTGTGGGTGCCCGGAAACAGTATGCCCCGCGCCAGCACAAAGCCCGCGCCCCCAGCCAGCACAATGCTCGAAATTTCGAGGGTGCCGTGAATCCAGATGGTGAGCAGCGACTGCTTGAGGACGTGCTGGGCATGAAAAAAATACTGGAACGCCCCCAGCATCACGCCGTTATTAAAGAGCATCAGCACCGTGCCGATGCCCAGCGTCACGCCCGCCGCAAAGGTGAGCAAGGCCACTTTTACGTTGTTGAAGGTGATTTGCAGAAACATCACCGACTCGTCGCTGCCCTTGTACACGGCCATGGGGTCGCCGCGCCGGATGTTTTCAAGGGTTTGGTTCACGTAGCCGTCGCCCAGAATGGCCCGCACAAAGGTGTCGTCGTGGGCCGCCGAAAGCGTCCCCAGCAACGCACTGCACCCAAACACCAGCAGGGCCAGCGCCAGCGTGCCGTGGTGCCGGACCACGGCCAGCGGCAGCTCGTGCGCCCAGAAGTGCCCGAAGCGGTTGCCTCGCTCTTTTTTGTTCTTATAAATTGCCTGATGAAACGTGGCCGTCAGGTTGTTGAGGTAGCCGGTGGTGCCCGACTCGGGGTAGAACGTTTGGGCGTAGGCCAGGTCGTCGGTCAGGGCCACAAAGCGGGCGGCCAGCTCGTCGGGGTCGGTGGTGGGCTGGGTTTCGTAAGTGGTCCAGCGCGGTTGGTTTTGCTTGACAAATAAGGCTTCGCGCATGGAAATAGGCAGGAGTTGCGGCTGGGTGCTGCGGGAACGGGTAGCTCTCTCATCTGCTGCAACACTTAAGCAGGCCGGTGGGGTTTGCCCAACGGGGAATTTTTAGGTTTTCGGCTGCAAGAACGCCAGAAACGAACACATTGCCCGCGTCCGGTCGTCCGACCTAGCTTGCCGAAAATTTTGCGCACCGTACATTAGCCACCGCGCTCCTGGCCGCTGCCCAGTATTTGCCCAGTACCCAGCAAGTGCTAAACTTCAACTCGCAACCACCAATTTCAGAATGGCCACTATCCGCATCCAAACCGCTCAAAACGTAACCCTTGAATACGAAATTGCCGGGCCCGGCGAGCGTATTGTGGCCACACTGATTGATTATGCGCTCTACGCAGCCTGGTTTTTACTGTGCTTGTGGCTGGCATCCAACTTTCTCGGGCTTGTGGGCGAATCGGCGTACTGGCTGGCCGTGCTGCCCACGGTGTTTTATTTTCTGGCGTGCGAAGTGTTTTTCAACGGCCAGACGCTGGGCAAAAAAGCCCGCCACTTGCGCGTCATGCGCCTCGACGGCACGGCTCCTACGTTGGGCAACTACCTGCTGCGCTGGCTGCTGCGGCCCATCGAGATAGTGTACACCCTGGGTTCGGTGGCGTTGGTGGCCGTGCTGGTGAGCCGCCACGGGCAGCGCCTCGGCGACTTGGCGGCCGGCACCACCGTCGTCAGCCTCAAGGCCCGCCCCCAGCACACGGCCCCGGCCTTCACGCCCCTCGAAGGCTACCAGCCGGTGTTTCCGCAAGCTGCCGTGCTCACCGACCAGGACGCGGCCCTCATCCGCAAGCTTGCCAACCAGGCCAACCGCAGCGGTAACTTTCAGCTGATGAACGAGATAGCCAACCGCGTGAAAGTGGTGACCAGCATCCAGACCGAATTGGCCGACATCCCGTTTCTGCAAACCATCCTCCGCGACCACGCCCACCTGGCCGTGGCGCAGGAGCAATAAAGACGGAGGCTGCCTCCAAAAATTATTGCCGCCAAAACCCGTTGCGGGCCGCCGCCGCCGCCTTGCCACGAAACTTGGCCCGGTCGGTGCTTGTTAATGCGGCCGGAATGCCTTAGATTTCGGCAGGTTATCCGACCTCAACGCGTGTTATGGACCAAAAAGTGCTTGTCTTGAATGGCGACTACACCGCCATAACCTTGTGTAGTGTACAAAAGGCGTTCGTGTTGTTGTTTCTCGACAAGGCGGAGATGGTGGCCAAATCTGACCACGGTGTGCTACGCAGCATCTCGCAGTCGTTCCCCAAGCCGAGCATTATTCGGTTGCAGCGCTACGTGCGGGTGCCTTACAAGGGCATCGCCCTTAGCCGCCACAACATTTTTAAGCGCGACCACCAAGAGTGCCAGTATTGCGGTTCCACCAAAAATCTGACCCTCGACCACGTGCTGCCCCGCTCACGCGGCGGCGAGTCGTCGTGGACCAACTTGCTCACGGCCTGCTCGCGCTGCAACCACGCCAAAGGCCACCGCACGCCTTCCGAAGCGGGGCTAACCATCCGGCAGCAGCCCAAAAAGCCCACCCTTGCGGGCTTCTTGAAACTTTCGGCCGGCTTGCTCGACCAAAACTGGCACGCCTATCTGCACTAAACTGCCTTGGTTGATGTATGCCCCGCTGGGTGCAGGTTTGGCGGCACCAATTGCAACCTACCGGGGTTAACAAAACGTACCTTTGCCCTGTAACACTACCCAGACCCTTTTAATTTTTTATGGCCCTCCCGCGCTTCGCACCCTCCCGCTCCTTCCACCAGGAACTGAAAACCCGTATCAATCAGTATTTTGAAGAATCGGGTAAACCGATGACGGGCGGTACAACGCTGCTGCTGAAAGGGACGCTTCTGGTAGCCGTCATGGCGGCGCTGTATGTTCACCTTGTCTTTTTTACGCCGCCCACTGCCTGGGCCTTGTTTGAGTGCGTGGTGCTGGGATGCGCCATCGCGGCAATCGGCTTTAACGTGATGCACGACGGAGCGCACGGCAGCTTTTCGAGCCATCCGTGGGTAAACCGCACGGCAGCCTATACGCTTGGCGTACTGGGTGGTAGCCCGTACATGTGGAACTCCAAGCACAACCTCATCCATCACACTTACACGAACATTGAGGGCCACGACGACGACATCAACATCCAGCCTTTTATGCGGATGACGCCGGAGCAGCCGCGCTACTCTGCGCACCGCTACCAGCACTTCTACTTCTGGTTTTTGTACTGCATGCTGTACATCTCCTGGATTTTTGTGATGGACTACCAGAAATACTTTTCCCGCCAAATCGGGGCCATGCCGCTCAAAACCATGTCGACGGGCGAGCACATCAGCTTCTGGGCTTTCAAAGTCATCAACATCGGAGTTTATTTGGTTCTGCCCATTTACATGGTCGGGTTCCTGCCTTGGCTCACGGGTTTCCTGCTCAGCACGGCCATTGCCGGCTTTGTACTGAGCATGGTGTTTCAGTTGGCGCATACCGTCGAGGACGCGGCCTTCCCGGTGCCCCACGCTGTTACGAGCAAGCTCGACGACGAATGGGCTATCCACCAAGTGCGCACCACGGCTAATTTTGCTACCGATAATAAATTAGTAAGCTGGCTTGTGGGGGGGCTCAACTTTCAGATTGAACACCACTTGTTCCCCAAAATATCGCACGTTCATTACCCTGCCATCAGCAAAATTGTGCAGCAAGTGTGCAGTGAGTTCGACGTAACCTACAACAACTACACCCGCACCCGCAATGCGGTGGTGTCGCACGTAATGTACTTGCGGCAAATGGGCCAGCTGGCCGCGTAAGGTGGTCAGTGGTCGGGCGAATTCCCGAAGAGTTCGTCCGGCCACTGTCGTAAGCTGTCCCAAAACAGCATCTTTCAAACCAAAAAACGGCCGAACAAGCTCCTTTCCAAGAGTTTGTTCGGCCGTTTTTCGTCCTGGAGCAGCTGGCCGCGTAAGACGGTCAGTGGCCGGACGAACCCTTCGGGAATTCGCCCGACCACTAATCTTACGACCCTATAAACGCCAGCAAGTCTTTGTTCAACTCGTCTTTATCGGTGAAGAACAGGCCGTGGGGGGAACCCTTGTACACTTTCAGCTGGGCTTGCGGAATCATTTTGGCGGTGCGCTCGCCGCTCACCTCAAACGGCACGGTCTGGTCGCTGTCGCCGTGAATGACGAGGGTAGGCACTTTCACCTGCGCTAAGTCGGCCCGGAAGTCGGTGGCCGAGAAGGCCGTAACGCAGTCGTGCGTGGCGTTGGGCGCGGCCAGCGAGGTCACGGTCTGGTTCCAATCCAGCACACCCTGGCTCACGGGATGGCTGATAAGCCCCACACCGTAAAAGCTTTTAGCGAAGGTTTGGAGGAAAGCAAACCGGTCGTCGCGGATGCCTTTTTTCATTCCCTCAAACACCGATTCCGGCACTCCATCGGGGTTGTCGTTGGTTTTGAGGAGGAAGGGCGGTACGGCGCTCACAAAAGCAACGCGGGCCACGCGGGCATCACCGTAGGTGTTGAGGTAGCGGGCAATTTCGCCGCCGCCCATCGAAAACCCAACCAGCGTAGTGTTGTGCAGGTCCAACTCCGTCATCAGGGCGTTGAGGTCGGCCGCGAGGGTGTCGTAGTC